>NZ_JAFAVV010000397.1 GCF_019242285.1 Bradyrhizobium sp. | reverse complement strand
CAAGCCGGTTGCGCTGTTGATCCTCGGCATCACGCCGTTCATGGCGCGGCTATTGCCCAAGGACATCAAGCCCAATCCCGACAGCGTCTGGCAGGGCGCGGTGTACGGCTCGATCTGCATGGGGTTGATGCTGATGACCGGCGTGTCCGGGCCGCTGCTCGATACCTTTTTCCTGGGCGGTGATTTTCAGCGCCGCGAGATCATCGCGACCAAGGCGACCTGCCAGGTCGCGAGCCATTTCACCAAGCTGATCTATTTCGGCGGCATCATCGATCAGGCGGCAACGCTCGATCCGCTCCTGGCGGCGATCGCTGTCGCGGCCTCCATGCTCGGCACCACGCTGTCGCGGCGGGTTTTGGAAGCGATGAGCGACCAGCAGTTCCGCCGCTGGGCCAACCGTCTGATCACCACGGTCGCGGGCTATTACATCCTCTACGCGGGCTGGCTCATGCTCGCACAACGCTCCATCGCCGCGAATTGAGGGAGGATCCGATGATCGTCGCCGCCGATCCGCTGGTGCTTGATTTCGTCGAATGGGTGGCGCGCGAGCCGCGCGCTTATGCCGAGGTGATAGCCACCTGGAAGACCTCGTGTCCGCGCCTGACGATCTGGGAGGACGCCGCCGACCAGGGCCTTGTCGCGCGCGAGAGCATCGCAGGCTTCGGCGTCGTCGTGGCGGTCACGGAGGCCGGCGAGCAGTTCTTGCGCGCGCACGGCCGGATCGCCTGAAAGGCGATCGCGGGCGATCACTTTGTCGCGCGGCACTGCGTGCGCACCATTGACTCAAATTTTGGCTCGGCGCAAGTTTCATGCAATCGCATCCACTTTGCGAATCCTGAAACTCAAGTCCTGAAAGGGGAGCGCGCCGCCATGATCGACCTGCACTATTGGACCACGCCGAACGGCCACAAGATCACGATGTTCCTGGAGGAGACCGGCCTCGCCTACAAGATCTTTCCCGTGAACATCGGCAAGGGCGAGCAGTTCAATCCGGATTTCCTGGCGGTCGCGCCGAACAACCGCATCCCCGCGATGGTCGACCATGAGCCGAAGGGCGGCGGCAAGCCGATCTCGATCTTCGAGTCCGGCGCGATGCTGCTCTACCTCGCCGAGAAGACCGGAAAATTCCTGCCCGCCGATCTCCACGGCCGCTACGACGTGATCCAGTGGACGTTCTGGCAGATGGGCGGGCTCGGGCCGATGGCCGGGCAGAACCATCACTTCCGCAACTACGCGGTGGAGAAGCTGCCCTACGCCATCGACCGCTATGTCAACGAGACCAACCGCCTCTATGGCGTGCTCAACAAGCGCCTGTCGGACCGCGAATTCATTGGCGGCGATTATTCGATCGCCGACATGGCCTGCTATCCCTGGATCGTACCGTACAAGAACCAGGGCCAGGACATCGAGCAGTTCCCGCATCTGAAGCGCTGGCTGGAGACCATCCAGGCGCGACCGGCGACCGAGCGCGCCTATGCCAAGGCGAAGGAGGTCAATCCGAACTTCGGCCAGCCCGTGAACCGCACCGAGGAGGAGCGCAAGATCCTGTTCGGGCAGACGGCGGCAGTGGTGCGCTGATTCCCGCCATCGGGCCCTGACGTCTGAATGCCGCGAAGAGCCGCCGTTGAGGCTCCAGGACGAATACGAGCTGCTCCTTGTCGCTATCCGAGCGTGCCCTTCTCGCGCAGCAGCGCGAGCAGGGCATGAAGGTCGGGAAGCACAGCGGCACATTTGTCGCGCGTCTCCGGTGTCGGCGGCACGATGTCGGGCACCATCACGGTGATCGCGCCTGCCGCATGCGCGGAAGCGATGCCCGGGCCCGAGTCTTCGACGGCGAGGCAATGCACCGGTTTTGCGCCGAGCCGTTCCGCGCCGAGCAAATAGGGTTCCGGATGCGGCTTGCCGTGGGTGATGTCGCTGCCGGTGACGATCACATCGAACCGGGTCCGGATGCCTGCCAGCGTGAGGTGCTTCTCCGCGGTGCGGCGCGAGGTCGAGGTGACGATGGCATAGGGCGGCCCGGCCTCGCGCAAGGCGTCCAGGAGCTCGACGACGCCGCGCTTGAGCGGCAATCCCGCTTCGAGCACCTCCATGCACCTCGCATTGAAGACGGCGTTGAATTGGGCGAGCGGAAAATCCCGGCCATAGCGCTCGAGCAGCATCGCTTCGCATCGGGGGCCGGGAACGCCGATCATCGTCCGAAACAGCGCGACCGGATCGTCGGTCGAGCCCAGCGCCTCCATCGCCGCTCGCAGCGCCTCGAAATAGACCGTCTCGGTATCGAGCAGCGTGCCGTCCATGTCGAGCAGGAACGCGCGGATATCCCAGCGCTCGTTCACCCGGCAGCCTCGCTCGCCGTGCGCTCCGTGGCCTGGCGCAGGCAGGCGCGACACAGGCAGTCCTCGCCCGCGACCGGCATCGGCAGGCGGATCGACTCATCCGCACACCAGCAGGCTTCGTCACGCGTGCAGGTGAATTCCGTTCCGCACTTCGTGCAGGCGAGGCGACGCGGCGTTAAGCTACCTGTCCGATTTGTCATGGTTCCGCACGGAGTTTTGCCGCGTTTTTCATGTCGGGTTCATCTCGAACCGACGTATGATCCGGCACGTCGACTATAGGCGCAGGATCTCAGAGAGTCCCGAGGTAAAATCCGATGGCCCGCGACTCCAAAATGGCGCTCGTTGCGCTCAACCGCTTTGGATTTGGCGCCCGCGGCGGCGCCTCGGGCGATGTCGTCAACGCCGCGTCCGATCCGCGCGGCTTCGTCAGGTTCGAGCTGAGCCGTCGCGCCGGCGTGCTGCTGGAAGCGCCCGGCCTGCAATCGACGCCGGCGCTGGCCGAGGCCGTGTTCGCCTATCAGGACGAGGTCAAGCAGGCACGCGAAGCGGCGAAGGCCGCGCCGCCACCGGAAGCCGCGCCCGCTCAGCCCGGGACGGATAATCAGCCGCGCCGCAATCTCTCGCTTGATGCCGTCGCGACCAATATCGCAGGCCCTGCGGCGGCGATGAAGCCGCAGGACGGCGGCGGCGCGCCGATGGCGGCGGGCGAGGCGATGCAACCCATTGCGGGGGCGCCGCCGAACGCCGCTGCCGCGGCGAAACCACTCAATGTGATCCAGAAAACTTACCGCGCCGAGGCGCTGGCGCGGCTGCAGCGCGCGATGCTGGCCGATTGCGGCTTCACCGAGCGGCTGGTGGTGTTCTGGTCCAACCATTTCTGCATCTCGGCCGGCAAGGGCGAACTGGCGCGGATGTGGGCCGGCTCGTTCGAGCGCGAGGCGATCCGGCCGCACGTGCTCGGCCGTTTCGCGGACATGCTGAAAGCAGTCGAGCAGCATCCGGCGATGCTGTTCTTCCTCGACAACCAGCAATCGCTCGGCCCGAACTCGCGCGCCGGGCAGAACCGGCATCGCGGCCTGAACGAGAATCTCGCGCGCGAGATCATGGAGCTGCATACGCTCGGCGTCGGCGGCGGCTACACCCAGGAGGACGTCACCTCGCTCGCGCGCATCATCACCGGCTGGACCTTCGCGGGCCGCAAGGCGCAGCTCGGCACGCCCGGCAGCTTCATCTTCAACGCCAATGCGCATGAGCCCGGGGCGCATGTCCTGCTCGCCAAGACCTATGCGGCCGGCGGCGTCGAGCAGGGCGAGGCGGCGCTATCCGACATCGCGCGCCATCCGTCGACCGCGAAATTCATCGCGACCAAGTTCGTTCGTCACTTCGTCGCCGACGATCCGCCGCCCGCGCTGGTGGCGCATCTGCAGGACGTGTTCACGAGGACCGACGGCGACCTCAAGGCGGTTGCCACGGCGCTCGTCGACTCCGACGCGGCGTGGACCGCGCCGCTCGCCAAGGTGCGCAGCCCCTACGAATATCTGGTCGCGATCGGCCGGCTGCTCATGCGGGTGCCCGACGATCCCGGCATCTATCTCGGCGGTCTCAACGTGCTGGGCCAGCCATTGTGGACGCCGTCGGGACCGAACGGCTTTTCCGATACCAACGCGGCGTGGGCGGCGCCCGAAGGCATGAAGCTCAGGCTCGACATCGCGGCACAGGCCGCCGCGCGCGCCGGCAACAATTTCGATCCGCGCGATCTCCTGGAGTTCGCGTTTGCCGACGCGGTGTCGGAGGACACGCGGCGCACGATCGACCGCGCGGAATCGCGCCAGCAGGCGATGGCGCTGCTGTTCATGTCGCCGGAATTCCAGAGGAGATGACGATGGATTGCCGTGAGGGCCGCTCATCACTCAGGACGTCGCGACGCGCGCTGCTGCTCGGCGGCGCGTCGTTCGCCGCCTGGGCCTATCTGCCCAAATTCGCCCGCGCCGCCGACGGCCGCGACCCCCGGCTGATCGTGGTGATCCTGCGCGGCGCGCTCGACGGCCTTGCCACCGTGGCGCCGGTCGGCGACCCCGATTACGCCGGTTTGCACGGCGCGATCGCCTTGAGCCGGGAAGGGCCGCACGCGGCGACCATGCTAGATTCGTATTTCGCGCTGCATCCGGCGATGCCGGAGTTCGCGCGGTTGTACCGCGACAAGCATGCCGCCGTGATTCATGCGGTGGCGACACCCTATCGCGACCGCTCGCATTTCGACGGTCAGGACGTGCTGGAGAGCGGCTTTGCGGGGCCCGGCCGGGTGCAATCCGGCTGGCTCAATCGCGCCTTGCAGGGGCTGCCGCGGGGCGAGCGTATCGCGTCCGCGCTCGCGGTCGGGCCGACCACGCCGCTGGTGCTGCGCGGGCAGGCGCCGACCGTCGGCTGGGCGCCGGTGACATTGCCGGCCGCCGACGACGACACCGCGGCGCGGCTGATCGATCTCTATCAGCATCGCGATCCGGCGCTGGCCGGCGCGCTGTCGCAGGGCCTGCGACTGGAGAAGACGGCGCTGGCCGACGAGACGATGCGTCCAAAACCAGGCACCAACGGCATGCGGCAGGTGGCGCGCGGCGCGGCCAAGCTGATGGCGGCGGACGACGGTCCGCGCATCGCTGCGCTCGCCTTCGACGGCTGGGACACCCATGCCAATGAGGGCGGTCCGGTCGGGCGGCTCGCGACGCTGCTGTCCGGTCTCGACGGCGCGCTCGCGGAATTCGAAAGCGGGCTTGGCGACAAGTGGCGCGATACCGCGATCGTGGTCGCAACCGAGTTCGGCCGCACCGCGCGGATCAACGGCACCGAGGGCACGGATCATGGCACCGGCACGATCGCGTTGCTCGCTGGCGGCGCGATCAAGGGCGGCCGCGTGATCGCCGACTGGCCGGGCCTGAAGCCGGCGAGCCTTTTCGAGGGGCGCGACCTGGCGCCGACGACGGATTTGCGCGCGGTGATCAAGGGCGTGCTGTCGGACCATCTCGGCATCGGCGAGCGCGTGCTGGCGGAGACCGTGTTCCCCGACAGCGCGGCGGCCAAGCCGATGAAGGGGCTGATCGCGTAGATCGATTCTCGCATGCTTGCGCGCGAATCCTGCTAACACGGCGCAGGGTGGATCATCATTGCCCGCGCGGATCCAGGAGATCGTCCGATGTACATCGCCATGAACAGGTTCCGGGTCGCCAGAGGATCGGAGGCGGCATTCGAGGAGGTCTGGCTGTCGCGCGACAGCCACCTCGACAAGGTGCCGGGGTTCGTCGAATTCCATCTCTTGAAGGGACCGGAGGCCGAGGACCATACGCTCTACGCGTCGCACACGGTGTGGGCGAGCTATGCCGCCTTCGAGGCCTGGACCAGGTCGGAGGCCTTCCGCGCCGCGCATCACAAGGCCGGCGACAACAAGCCGCTCTATCTCGAGCACCCGAAGTTCGAAGGTTTTGAAGTGCGGCAGACGGTGACGCGCGGTGGTTGATTGCGAGAAGGGTAGGGTGGGCTGAGCGCAGCGTGCCCACCATCCGGCGTCAGCATTCGCTGGAAGATGGTGGGCACGGCGCTGTCGCGCCTTAGCCCACCCTACGGCATCTGCGGATCGGCACTACCCCATCGTGATCTTGTCGATCTCGGCCATCTCGTCGGCGCTGAGGGTCCAGGCGATCGCCGTCACGTTCTGCTCGATCTGCTCGACGCGGGTGGCGCCGGCGATCACGCTCGAGACCTGGGGACGCGCGGCGAGCCAGGAGAAGGCGAGCTCCAGCATCGAATGGCCGCGCGCCTTCGCGAACGCCTCGAGCTTCTCGACGATCGCCTCGTTGTGCGGCGTGACGTAGCGGTCGCGCAGTTGCGGCGCCTTGCCGAAACGCGTGTCGACCGGGGCCGCTTCGCCGCGCTTGTACTTGCCGGTCAACAGCCCGCTCGCCAGCGGGAAGAACGGCAGGAGCCCGAGATCGTATTCCTGCGCACAGGGCAGCAGGTCCTTCTCGATGTCGCGCACCACGAGGCTGTACTCGTCCTGGCAGGAGACGAAGCGGCTGACGTTCATCGCGCGTGCGACATGTTCGGCTTCCGCGATGCGCCAGGCCGGAAAGTTGGAGTTGCCGATGTAACGCACCTTGCCCTGGCGGACGAGATCGTCGAGTGCGCGCATGGTCTCCTCGATCGGCGTCAGCGGATCGTAGTCGTGCTGCTGGTAGAGATCGATGTAGTCGGTCTTCAGCCGCGTCAGGCTCGCTTCCACCGCCTTCATGATGTAGCGCCGCGAGGCGCCCTGCTTGGTGCCGTCGGTCGCCATCGGCTTGGCGTACTTGGTTGCCAGCACGATGTCCTTGCGGCGGTCGCCCAGCACCGTGCCGAGCACCGTCTCCGAGCCGCCCATTCCGGCATAGATGTCGGCGGTGTCGAACAGCGTGATGCCGAGGTCGAGCGCCCTGTGGATCACCTTGCGCGAGGTTTCGAGATCCGTGCGCTGGCCGAAATTGTTGCAGCCGAGGCCTACGGCGGAGACGCGCAGGCCGGAGCCGCCGAGATTGCGAATTTGCATGATGGTGATCCTGTCACGGGCGGTGAGGGACCGTCATTGTGACGCGCGCCGCCACTGGCGGCAAGGCAGGCCGCCACCGCGCATTTTCATCGCCGCCATGACAGGCGGACGGGAATATCTCGGAGAGCCGGGCCCAAAAAAGTGCGGCCCCGGTCAGACGCGGCGACTGACGGGGACCGCTTGGCGTATGATCTGTGACGGGGGGCCCGATCAAACGCCGCTGCAACTTATCCTTGCTTTGTAACGGAGGGGTGACAGGTGCGCTTATCCACAGGCCCGTCCACAGCGGGCGAATCCACCTTGCCGGCAGCGTTGCCGCACGCCCCGAGGCTGTGGAAGGCCGGTGGATTCCGTCAGAATTGTTTGCGGTACACGATGAAGCCGGAGCGCTCGGCGACCTTGTCGTAGAGCGACTGCGCGGTGAGATTCGTCTCGTGCGTCTGCCAGTAGACCCGGGCCGCGCCGGCGAGCTCCGCGCGCGCGTAGACGCCTTCGATCAGCGCGCGGCCGACACCCTTGCCGCGCGCGGTCTCAGTGGTGAACAGATCCTGCAAATAGCAGAGCGGTGCAATCGCCGTGGTCGAGCGGTGATAGAGGTAGTGCGTGAGTCCGAGAAGATGGCCCTCGCTCTCCGCGAC
>NZ_JAFAVV010000346.1 GCF_019242285.1 Bradyrhizobium sp. | reverse complement strand
GTGGCGCAGGCGGCGTTCGAGAGCTTCAGCCAGGAGCAGGTCGACGGGATCGTCCGCGACATGGGCAAGTATGTCTATGACAATGCGGAAAAGCTGGCGCGGATGGCGGTCGATGAGACCGGCATCGGCCTCTACGAGGACAAGGTGATCAAGAAGAAGGGCAAGGCCCGCGCCATCTGGAACAGCCTCAAGGGCAAGAAGAGCCGCGGCATCATCGGCGAGGACCCCGAGAACAACATGGTCCTCGTCGCCAAGCCGATGGGCGTGGTCGGCGCGGTCACGCCGATCACCAATCCGGTGGTGACCCCGATGTGCAATGGAATGTTCGCGCTGAAAACCGGCAACGCCGTGATCTTCGCGCCGCATCCCAGGGCACAGAAGTGCGCCGAACATCTGACCGACGCCTTCAGGGACATCGTCCGCAGACATGGCGGTCCCGAAGACCTGGTGCAGGTCGTCCGAAATGGCTCGATCAGCAAGACGCAGCAGCTGATGGAATCGGTCGACGTCGTCGTCGCCACCGGCGGTGGGGCGATGGTCAAGTCCGCCTATTCGTCGGGCAAGCCCTCATTCGGGGTGGGCGCTGGCAACGTGCCCGTGATCATCGACCGCGGCGTGGATCTCGGCGAGGCGGTGGACAAGATCGTCACGGGCGCCTCCTTCGACCATGGCATCATATGCAGCCACGAGCAGTTCATCCTGGCGCCCGAAGAGCAGTTCGCGGAGACCGTCCGACGCTTCATCGACACCGGCAAGGTCTGGTTTACCGACGACGAGGCGCAGATCCAGGCGTTGCGGGACGTGGTGTTCCCCGGCGGCCAGCTCAACAAGGACGTGGTCGGCGTCTCCCCGCGCGAGGTTGCGGCAATGGCGGGCATCGACGTGCCCGAAAGCGCGCGACTGATCCTGCTCCCCGCGAAGGGAGCCGGCGAGGACGATATTCTCGCGCGCGAGAAGCTCTGCCCCGTGGTCGCGATCCTGCCCTACAAGGACTTCGAAGAGGCGGTGAAGCTGGCCAAGGCCAATCTATTGGTCGAGGGAGCCGGCCATTCCGCGGCGCTGCACTCGCATGACGATGCGAATATCAAGCTCGCCGGACTCGAGCTGCCGATCAGCCGTCTGGTGGTCAACCAGCCCAGCTCGCTGACCGCCGGCGGTTCGCTGACCAACGGCTTCGCCCCGACGACGACGCTCGGCTGCGGCTCCTGGGGTGGCAATTCGATCTCGGAAAACCTCGACTACAAGCACCTGATGAATGTCTCGCGGATCGGCAAGGTCATCGAGAACAAGAAAGTGCCGACCGACGAGGAAATCTGGGCCTAGGAGGCGACGCCGCCTCCCCAGGTGTCAAGCGGCGGCGGCTTCGAACGCCTTTACCATGCCTGCCGCGACCGACAGGGCGATCTCCGCCGGCCCGCGGGCGCCGATCTGCACGCCGGCAGGACCATCGATGCGGGAGAGCTGCTGGTCGTCGATGCCCAGGGCACGCAGGCGGTCAAGCCTGGCGGCATGGCTGCGCCGCGAGCCGAGCGCGCCGATATAGGCGGCAGGCGTTCCAAGCCCTGCGATCAGCGCCGGGTCATCGATCTTGATGTCATGGCTGAGCGTGACCAGAGCTGTCGACTCGTCGGGTGCATGGGCGGCGACCGCCTCGTCCGGCCAGCGATCGTCGAGCGTTACGCCGGGGAAGCGTTCGCTCGTCAGGAACCGGGCGCGTGGATCGATCACCACCGCGGTTACGTCGATCTCCCTGGCGATACGGGCAAGCGACTGGGCGATCTGCACGGCCCCGACGATCAGAAGCCGACGCGGCGGAGCGTATCGATTGACGAAAACATCATCGCCTGAGCGCTCCTCGGCGGCGCTGCGCCCGCTGGCAAGGTCGGTGGTGATCGCAAGCGCTCGGCCTTGCCGGCGGGCGCTTGCGATGCGGTCGAAAAGCGCGGGAGAAAAACTCTCTGAAGCGACCCGCTGGACCATCAGCTCGATCTCGCCGCCGCACGGCAGACCCACCTCCCAGGCGAGATCGTTGGTCACGCCGAACTTCAATCGGCGGAATTCGCCATCGGCAATCGTTTCGGCAGCAGCATGAAGGACTTCGCCCTCGACGCAGCCGCCGGATACGGACCCCTCGAAGCGGCCGTCGGCATGAACCAGCATGTGGCTGCCGCTGGGGCGCGGCGCCGATCCCCAGGTGCGGATCACCGTTGCCAGCGCGAGAGGCGCACCGCGCCATTCGGTGAATGCATCGA
>NZ_JAFAVV010000259.1 GCF_019242285.1 Bradyrhizobium sp. | reverse complement strand
ATCTGCCCCGCGCCCTGCGAGGCCTCCTGCACGCTGAACATCGACGACAACCCGGTCACCATCAAGACCATCGAATGCGCGATCGTGGATCGCGCTTTCGAGAACGGCTGGGTCAGGCCGGAGATCGCCGAGGACAAGACCGGCAAGAAGGTTGCGATCATCGGCTCCGGGCCTGCGGGCCTCGCCTGCGCGCAGCAGCTCGCCCGCGCCGGCCATGACGTGCACGTGTTCGAGAAATATGCCAAGGCCGGCGGACTGCTGCGCTACGGCATTCCCGACTTCAAGATGGAGAAGAACATCATCGACCGCCGCATCGCGCAGATCGAGGCCGAGGGCGTCGTGTTCCACTACGGCGTCCATGTCGGCGGCACCGCGCCGGGCGCGATCGACCCGCGCGAGATGCTGAACGACTATGATGCGCTCGCGCTGACCGGCGGCGCGGAGGCCCCGCGCGACCTGCCGATCCCCGGCCGCGACCTCACCGGCATCCACTATGCGATGGACTTCCTGCCGCAGCAGAACCGCCGCGTGTCGAACGAGCCGTCGACCGGCGCGGCCGACATCCTCGCGAGCAACAGGCATGTGGTGGTGATCGGCGGCGGCGATACCGGCTCTGACTGCATCGGCACCTCGTTCCGGCAGGGCGCCAAGTCGGTGACCCAGCTCGAGATCATGCCGGCGCCGCCCGAGCGCGAGAACAAGGGCCTGAGCTGGCCCAACTGGCCGCTCAAGATGCGCACCTCCTCCAGCCAGGCCGAAGGCGCCGTGCGCGAATATGCCGTGCTGACGCAGCGCTTCTCCGGTGAAGGCGGCGCAGTGAAGAAGCTGCATTGCGTCAAGGTCGACGACAAGTTCAAGCCGCTGCCCGGCACCGAGTTCGAGCTCGATGCCGAGCTCGTGCTGCTCGCGATGGGCTTCGTCCATCCCGTGCACGAGGGCCTCTTGAAGACGCTCGCGGTCGAGCTCGACCCGCGCGGCAACGTGCGCGCGAACACGTCCGACTACCAGACCTCGCGGCCGAACGTGTTCTCCGCCGGCGACATGCGCCGCGGCCAGTCGCTGGTGGTGTGGGCTATCCGCGAGGGCCGGTTGTGCGCGCAGGCGATCGACCGCTATCTGATGGGCAAGACGAACCTGCCAAGGTAGCTCGTAGCCCCGCTCATTCGGCGAATCAGCCGAGTGAGCTCGAATTTTCGGTTCGCAGCGATCAAAATTGCGCAAAAATCGGCTGCGCCAAAACAGAAATTTTGCGAAATGATTCAATCACGTTCATGCCGTCGCCTCGCCACAGCCAAATTTTCTCTTTCCTTTTTTCCGAAGTCGTGGCAATTATGGCCCATCCTGCCTCGATGAGAGGGGCGAACGCGTCGTCACGAGCGTGGGGCGGGATGCGATGGACGCGGGTGATGTCGCCAGACGAGCGGCGTCGACGCGGACGGCCAAGCCGTGTGGTCCTGACACCCCGATGCTGGTGTCAAATGCGCGAGGAGATGACCTCGCGCATGACGGGGGCAAGAAAGCCCGGTCCCCGGGGAGAGCACGGTATAAGCGTTAAAACCATTGCGCAGGGAAGGCCGGTCATTCGGCTGACCTGTGGTTCCTGCCCCGTGCTTATCTGCTGCACGGGGGCCATGGGTATCAGTCGATACCCGGTCTTCCCTGCGCCCTCTTGTTTCCTGAGGGTGAAACATCCGCAAAGCTCGGGCGCAAATGCGCCGCGAGAATGCGCCGGCACGCCCCGAACCGTTTGAATCTGATGTGAGGCACCTGGGCGAACACCCCTGCTGGTTTCGCATACGAGGAGAGCTCCGGTGGACTGGTTCGAAAAACTCACTGGCTTCAAGGAAGCCGCGCGTCTCGTCCTGGAGGCCGCCTATGAGGCGACGCTGTGGGCGGCGGTGTTGAACGCACAACGCGGCTCGAACATCGTCCTCCTGACGAGCCTCGGCGGCGGCGCCTTCGGCAATGACGAGAGCTGGATCGAGGATGGTCTGCACCGGGCCCTGAAGCTGGCTGCGGGCTTCGACCTGGACGTGAAGCTCGTCAGCCACGGAAAGCCTTCGCCAATGTTTTGCCGATTGGCCGAGGTGTTCCAGTCATCGTAGGGCTGCTGCTTGCTATCGGAAATCGGGTGGCTCTCGTTGCAGTGCCGCCGTTGGATGCCGAGGCGCGCAAAAATGGGGAACCGAAACATGGCGACCAGGACCTACGGCACGGCGAGCACCGAGCAGCAGAGGGGCATGAGCGGACTGGAATTCGTTCAGGGCCTCGCCAGCGGCGCGCTGCCGCTCAACACCATGGCCCGGACCCTGGGCTATGAGGTGGTCGAGGCCGAAAGCGGCCGCGTCGCCATCACGCTGGAGCCGACGGACGCGCTCCTCGATCCATGGGGCACGGTGCATGGCGGTCTTACCGCGACGCTGCTCGATAGCTGCATGGGACTGGCGATCCAGTCGATGCTCGACAAGGGCACGGGCAGCACCACGCTGGAGTTCAAGATTTCGCTGGTCCGGCCGATCACGCTGGAGACGGGCCCCATCCGGGCCGAGGGCACCATCCTCAACGTCGGCCGTCGCGTCGGTACCGCCGACGGCCGCGTCACCGACGCCAAGGGCCGCCTGCTCGCCCACGGCACGACCACGTGCCTGATCTTTCCGAGCTGATGCCGCAGCCGCAGGAGCCGTAGGGTGGGCAAAGCGGCCGCTTGCACAGAAGCGCACCCAGGAAAGACAGAAGCGTGCCCACCATTTCGACGCGACGCTGTCGAGAGAATGGTGGGCACGCTTCCGCCTTCGCTCTTCGAGCGAAGTCCAAAGCTTGGCCTACCCTCCTCCCTGGGCTCACGCCGCCGTGACGCGCCAGATCACGTCGCCGACGTCGTCGGCCACCAGCAGCGAGCCGTCGGGACCGAGGGCGACGCCGACCGGCCGGCCACAGGAATGGCTCTCATCCGGCGCGAGGAATCCGCTCAGGATGTCGCGCGCGGGCCCGGACGGGCGACCGTTCTCGAACGGCACGAACACGACCTTGTAGCCGGAGAGTGTCGAGCGATTCCACGAGCCGTGCTGGCCGATCGCCATGCCGTCGGGGAAGCCGGGCAAGGTGCCGGCCGGCATCCAGCACAGGCCGAGCGAGGCGGTGTGGCCGCCGAGCGCGTAGTCCGGCGTGATCGCTTTCGCGACCAGCGCCGCATCCTGCGGCACGCGGTCGTCCACGGTCTGGCCCCAATAGCAGTAGGGCCAGCCGTAGAAGCCGCCGTCGCGCACCGAGGTGAGATAGTCCGGCGGCGTCTCGTCGCCGAGCCCGTCGCGCTCGTTGACCACCGTCCAGAGCACGCCGGTCACGGGCTCCCAGGCGAGGCCGACGGGGTTACGCAGGCCGCCCGCGAAGATGCGGCTGTTGCCGCTCGCAAGATCGAGCTCGTAGACGCAGGCGCGGCCCTCCTCCACCTCCATGCCGTCGTCGGCGATGTTGGTGAGCGAGCCGACGCCGGCGTAGAGCTTCGTGCCGTCCGCGCTCTTGAGCAGGCTCCGCGTCCAGTGCCCGTCGGGCTTGAAGGTGGTGAGCCTTCGTCCGGCCGCCGTGATGCGGTCGGCGCCAGCGGTGTACGGAAACGCCATCACGCCGTCGGTGTTGCCGACATAGAAGGTATCGCCCACCAGCGCCATGCCGAACGGCTGGCTCAGTCCTTCCATGAAGGGCTGCTGCACCTCGGCCGTGCCGTCGCCATCCCTGTCGCGCAACAGTGTGATGCGGTTGGCGCTGACGCCGAGCGCCGCGGCGCGCCGCATCGTCGCCTGCATCGCATAGTGGAACATGCTCCTCGGCGTCCCCGCGACCTGGGTCGACTCGGCGATCAGCACGTCGCCGTTGGGCAGCACCTCGATCCAGCGCGGATGGTCGAGCCCGGTCGCGAACGCGTTGACCTTCAGCCCCGGAGCCGCCACGGGCTTCTCGCCGGCGCGCCAGCCGCGCGCGGTCGGCATCTTCAGCGTCGGGATCGCGCCTTGCGGCTTCGCGACCGGTATCGCCGGGGCCGCACCCCAGGCCGGCTCCGGCTGCGCTCCCTGCATCTTGCGCCACTGCAGCGCACCGGCGCCGACGAGCGCGACGAGGCGCGCAAACATGCTGGAAAAGTCCATGAAAGTCCCCTGCTGATCGCGTGCCTTGGGACGACCGCGCTACTGAAACGCCACCTCGGCAAAGCTGCGGAGCTTGCGCGAATGCAGGCGTTCCGACTCCTGCTGCTTGAGCCGCTCCAGCGCCTTCAGCCCGACCTGAAGATGCTGCCCCACCCGCTGGCGATAGAAGGAGCCGGCCATGCCGGCAAGCTTGATCTCGCCGTGCAGCGGCTTGTCCGAGACGCACAGCAGGGTGCCATAGGGCACGCGAAAGCGATAGCCGTTGGCGGCGATCGCCGCCGATTCCATGTCGAGCGCGATGGCGCGCGATTGCGACAACCGCCGGATCACCGCGGGCCCGCTGATCTCCCAGTTCCGGTTGTCGACGCTCGCGACCGTGCCGGTGCGCATCAGCCGCTTCAGCTCGAAGCCCGAAAGCCCGGTGACGTCGCCGACCGCCTCCTCGAGCGCAACCTGCATCTCGGCCAGCGCCGGGATCGGCACCCACAGCGGCAGTTCGTGATCGAGCACGTGGTCCTCGCGGACATAGCCGTGCGCGAGCACGTAGTCGCCAAGCCGCTGCGTGTTGCGCAGGCCCGCGCAGTGGCCCAGCATCAGCCAGGCGTGCGGCCGCAGCACGGCGACGTGGTCGGTGACGTTGCGCGCATTGGACGGCCCGGTGCCGATGTTGATCAGGGTGATGCCGCGATCCCCCGGCTCGACCAGATGAAAGGCAGGCATCTGCGGCATGCGCTCCGGCGCGATGCCGACCGTGCCGCCGCCGAGGCGCACGCTGCGCGTGATCACGTTGCCGGGCGCGACGAAGGCATCGGCGCCGGCCTCGCCGGCGGCGAGCCGCTGCAGGCACATTTGCGCGAAGGCATCGACATAGAACTGGTAGTTGGTGAAGATCACGAAATTCTGGAAGTGCTCCGGATCGGTGCCGGTGTAGTGATAGAGCCGGCGCAGCGAGTAGTCGACGCGCGCTGCACGGAACAGCGCCAGCGGCTCGGGGGCGCCGGGCGGCCGTTCAAGCGTGCCGTCGGCGATCGCATCGTCCATGGCGGCGAGATCGGGCACGTCGAACACGTCGCGCAGCGAGCGCCAGAACGTCGAGTTGTCGTTGTTGGTGAACGCCGCCTCGATGTTGATGTCACGCCGATAGGCGAAATGGATCGGGATCGGCTCACCGGACTCGCCGATCTCGACTGGCACGCCGTGGTTCTCGGTCAACAGCCGGATCTGCTCGGTGAAGTAGCGCCGGAACAGATCGGGCCGCGTCACGCTGGTCTCGTGCACGCCGGGACCGGCGACGAAGCCGTAAGACAGCCGCGAATCGAGCCGCGCATGGGTCGCGGTCGTGATGCGGACGAAGGGATAGGTGGCGCGGACGCGCGTCGCGAGCACCTCGCCCTTGGCATAGGCCTCGAACCGGTCGCGCAGGAACTGCGTGTTGCGCGCGTAGATCTCCTCGAGCCGGGCGACGGCGGCGCCGGCATCGGTGAAGGTCTTGGTCGCAATGGGGGGCGGTGTCTGGATGGCGGGTCGGGAAGGCATGGCGTCCGATCGGAAAGAATCGCTCTACCGAACATATTACTGGAATATGACGGCTTGGCGCAGCTTACAGGGCCACTCGGAGCCGGCCACGGACCGACCTCGGCCCCGCCGGCCTGCCATGCTGCGGCCTCACCCTGCGGCGATAGCAGCCGCTTTGGCAAGGCACGTCGGAGCGGATTTCGGGAAATGCTGGTATCGTGGCGTCGATTTTTCGCGCGGGCCGCAGTGTTCGCGCTTCTCACCCTGATTCTCGTGTCCCGTTCCGGCGCCGGCCCGCAAGACCTGGTGACGCTGATGCAGCGCATCACGGCGCTGGCGCAGGAAGGCCGTTACGTCGAAGCCACCCCGCTTGCGCGCAGGCTCGAAAGCGAGGCCGAGAGGGCGACCGGCAGGCAGTCGCTCGTCACCGCCCAGACCCTGATCGTGCTGGCGCAGGTACTGCAGGCACAGAGCCAGTCGGCGGAAGCCGAAAGCACGCTGAAGCGGGCGCTGGCGATCCGTGAGAAGGGTCTCGGCGCCAATCATCCCGACGTCGCCGCGGTATTGACCACGCTCGGCCAGATCGAGCTCGCCCAGGACCGGCTCGCCGAAGCCGAGCGCGACATCACGCGCGCGGTCGCGATCGACGAGGCGGTGCTGGGCGCCGACAATCTCGCCACCGCGCTGGCGCGGATGCCGCTCGGCAATCTGCGTCACCAGCAATTGCGCGAGGCGGAGGCGCTCGACCAGTTCAACCGCGCGCTCGACGCCTTCCGCAAGGCGCCGGGAAAGGCCGACGTCATGGTGCCGACCGCGCTGAACAACATCGCCGAGGTTTCACGCGCGCAGGGCAAGCTGCAGCTCGCCGAGACCACCTATTCCGACGCGCTGGCGCTGCAGGAGAAACAGCACGGACGCGACAGCCTCTACACGTCGGCGACGCTCAATAATCTCGGCGAGCTCCGCCGCGCGCAGGGGCGATTGCCGGAGGCCGAGGCGCTGGCGCGCCGGGCGCTGGCGATCCGGGAGAAGGCGCTCGGGCCCGACCATCCCGATGTCGGCGCAAGCCTCAACAATCTCGCGCTGGTGTTCACGCGCCAGGGTCGCGCGGCGGAGGCCGAGGCGCTGCTGGTGCGCGCACTGGCGATCCAGGAGAAGGCCTTCGGACCGGATCATCCGAATGTCGCGACCGCGCTGAACAATCTCGCCGAGGCACGGGCGCGGCTCGGCAGGAAGGGCGATGCGGAGCAGCTCTTTCGGCGCTCGCTCGCCATCCGAGAAAAGAGTTTTGGACCGAACGCGCCCGATGTCGCCATTGCCCTGGACAATCTTGCCAACCTCCTCGCCGACGACGACCGCTACGCCGAGGCCGAGCCGCTGGCGCGGCGATCGCTCGCGATCCGCCAGGCCGCGCTCGGCGGCCAGCATCCGCTGGTCGCCAGCAGCCTCAACAATCTCGGCGTCATCCTGGACTCGACCGGCCGGCCGCAAGAGGCCGCGCCGCTGTTGCAGCAGGCGCTCGATATCCGGCTTCGCACGCTGGGCGCCGCGCATCCCGACGTCGCCAACTCCTACGTCAATCTCGGCAGCCATGACCTCGATCTCAAGCAATGGCGAGAGGCCCATGACGCCTTCGCGGCCGCGGCCGCGATCTTCAACGATCGCCGCGCCGCGGCGGCGGCCGAGGAGCAGACCCGGGCCGACTTGAGGAGCCATGACGACACCAATCCCTATCCCGGTCTGATCGTCGCCGCCTACAACCTCGCGGCAGCCGACGGCCAGAAGGCGGCGACGCTGCGCGCCGAGGCGTTCGAGGCCGCGCAGTGGATCGGCGACGAGCAGACGGCGCGGGCCATTGCCGGCATGTCGGCGCGGGTCGCCGCGAGCGGTGGCGATCTCGCCGCGCGCGTGCGCCAGCGCCAGGATCTCGGCGAGCAGGCGATCGCAACCGACAGGCTCCTGATCGCCGCGCTGTCACGGCCGAACGCCGCGCGCAACCCGCAGACCGAGCAGGCGCTGCGCGTGCAGGCCGCGGGCATCGCAAGCCAGATCAGCGAGCTCGATCGCGCGATCGCCGCGCAGTTCCCGAACTATGCGACGCTGGTAACCAGGGCGTCGGTGCCGGTCGCCGAAGCGCAGACAGCCCTCGGCGCGAACGAGGCGCTGCTGCTGTTCACGACGACCCGGCAATTCACCTTCGTCTGGACGGTCACCCGCTCGGATGTGCGCTGGCATGCCGCGCCGATCGGCGCGAAACAGCTTGCGGAGATCGTAGGCACCCTGCGCTGCGGGCTCGACGAAGCGGCGTGGCTTGCCAAGGACGACGGCGCCTGCGCCACGAAACCCAATCTGCAACGCCCGCCGGGCGGCGCCAATCAATTGCCGTTCGACCAGGAGCAAGCCTACATCCTGTACCAGGCGCTGCTCGGCCCGGTGGAGAAGGATATCGCCGGCAAGCAGCTGATCCTGGTGCCGTCGGGGCCGCTGGCGACGCTGCCGTTCGAGGTGCTGTTGACCGAGAAGCCCGACCATGGCCAGGCAGATTTGGCCAAGGCGCCGTGGCTGGTGAAGCGGTTCGCAACCACGGTGCTGCCCTCGGTGTCGAGCCTGAGGGCGCTGCGCCAGTTCGCGCGAGGCAGCAAGGCGCCCAAGCCGTTCGCCGGCTTCGGCAATCCGCTGCTGAACGGCGATCCCGAACGCGCGAAGCTCGCGCGCCTGCTGCAAAGCTGCGGCGACCTTCCGCAAGGCCGCACCGAGCAGATCGCGCAGCGCGGCGCGCGTTCGATCATCGCGCTTTCCGGGACGGCCGACGTCGAGCTGCTCAGGCGCCAGATGCCGCTGCCGGAAACCGCGCTCGAGCTTTGCGCGGTCGCAAACAGCTTTGCGCCGGTCAAAGGCGACGTCTACCTCGGCAATGACGCGACCGAAACGAAGGTCAAGGCGCTGAGCGACGCCGGCACGCTCGCGCAATACCGCGTCCTGCATTTCGCCACGCATGGCGCACTGGCCGGCCAGGTGCGCGGCGCGATCGAGCCCGGGCTGATCCTGACGCCGCCGGCGGCGGCGACAACCGTCGATGACGGCTATCTCTCATCGTCGGAGATCGCCGGCCTCAAGCTCGACGCCGACTGGGTGGTGCTGTCGGCCTGCGACACCGCGGCCGGCGAAGAGGCAAATGCGGAAGCCTTCTCCGGCCTCGCGCGCGCCTTCTTCTATGCCGGCTCCCGCGCGCTGCTGGTCTCGCACTGGCCGGTGCGATCGGATGCCGCGGTCGCGATCACCACCGGTGCGATCGACGCCATGGTGGCTCATGGCGAGATCGGCCGCGCCGAGGCGTTGCGCCGCTCGCTGGTCGCCCTGATCGCCAAGGGCGGCGCCAACGCGCAGCCGAGCGTGTGGGCGCCGTTCGTGCTGGTCGGCAATGGCGGACGGTAAGGCAAGCGCGGCCGCCCGAAGGCGGCCGCGACGTCGATCACGCGGCGTGCTCGACCAGCGTGAGCTGCGGCACCAGCTCCTTGCCCTTGGTCTCCGGGCTGAACAGGAGCGTGATCACGAACACGACCGCCGCAGCCGTGGTCGACACCATCATCGGCACCGCGAAGCCGAGCGGCATGCTGACCGCGAAGAACGCCAATATCGGCCCGGTGAAGCCGGCCCAGATCGCGCCCTGGTGATAGCAGAAGCCCGACGCGGTGGCGCGAACCTCGGTCGGGAAACGCTCGGTCAGGTACGACGGGTTCTGGCCGTAGATCGCGCCGAGGAACGCGCCCTGCAGGATGAACGCGCCGGCCACCACGGGATAGGAATCCGAGAACAGGTAGAACGGCGTCACGAAGGCGCCGATCGCCCCCGGGATGATCATCGCCCAGCGCCGGCCGAAAATGTCGGCGACGAAGCCCCAGAAGCCGCTCGCCAGGAACGCCACCAGGTTGGCGAGCGCGATCGGCATCGCGACCATCGCGGCCCCGAGATGCAGGTCCTTCTGCAGATGGGTCGCGAACATGCCATAGACCGAATAGTAGATCACGAAACCCGACGCCATCCACAGGCAGGCCATCAGCGTGTTGCCGAGGATGCGCCGGCGGAAGATCTCGAGCAGCGGTGCACGGACTTCCTGCTGCTGCTCGCGCTGGATGCGGCGGTTCTCCACCCACACCTTGGGTTCCTTGACATAGATGCGGATCCACACCACGGCCAATGCCGGCAGCACGCCGAGGATCAACAGGCCGCGCCACCCGATCACGTCGTAGAGCAGCCCGTAGGCGGCGCTCGACGCCAGGAAGCCGAGGCTCCACGAGCCTTGCAGCAGGCCGCTCATCAGGCCGCGCGAGCGCGCCGGCCACGACTCCATCGCGAGCGCGGCGCCTGCCGGCCACTCCGCGCCCATGCCGATGCCGAGCAGCGCGCGGAACAGGAACAGCAGCGCGAAGTTCGGCGAAAGCCCGGCGAACAGGTTGCAGACCGAGTACCAGAGGATCGAGATCATCAACGGCGCCTTGCGCCCGATGCGATCGGCGAGCCAGCCGGAGCCGACGGCACCGACCAGGCGCAGCCACAGCGTGATGGTGAACACAGCGGTCACCTCGAGCAGCGGCACGTGGAAGGCATCCGCGATCGGCACCATGATCAGGAGGAAGATGGTGAAGTCGAACGCATCGAGCGTCCAGCCGAGCCAGGCCGCGATCCAGGCGACCCATTGATCCTTGGTAGGCTCTTTCCACCACGGCACCTGGCCGGGCATCTCAGCCGTCATCGTCATCCGTTTCCTCCGTGTATTTGCTATTTGGCTTGCTCGTTCTCCGCGCTCGTTCTCGAAGCTTGCTTTCAATGGTCGCCGCGCGGCGTCGTTGCCGCGAAGTCAACAAAAGTCGGCGCCGGCGACGCGGCCGGCCGTCATTTCAGAAAAAGATGTGTCGCGCTGATCCCGCGTCGAGACATGACGCAAGCAGCGCCAGTACAAACATCCCGCACCGCATACCGGCGGCTTCGGGACAGTCATCTGATACGCGCAGTATGCGCATGCAAAAGCAGCATGGCAAGCGACGTGCACAGCAGCATTCAGCAGACTTTGGGAGGAGCGCGCGCGGTCGCCTGCAATTTCTTTGTGCAGCCCGAATTTGAAAAGCGACGAAATGACGGACGGCGTGAACGTCAATTGATCAGCACGTCACTATTCGCGGCAGGAGTGTTGCAGGTCCGCGCCAATTTCGGCCGCAGCTACGTCAGCGCCCGCGCTGTCGAAGAACGTCTCGTCAAAGCCGGCGGCAATCGCCGTTGCATGTTTTGGCTTGCTGCTCATCGAAGCCGCACTCTACTGTTGGGCCGACCGCGCAGTTTGAGGAGTTCTTGTGATGACCGACCCAATTCACTGCCTGTCCAATACTACGACCAGTCATTGCCTGAGCCGGCGCGGTTTCCTGGCGGCCTCCGCGGCCGTTGCCGGCGGTCTCGGCATGACATCGCTGGGCGGAGCGCGCCGTGCTTCAGCGGCCGCCTTGAAGACCGTGCGCTTCAGCGAGGCCGTGCACAATCTCGGCTACATCAATCTCTATGTCGGCATGCACGCCGGCATCTTCACCAAGAATGGCCTCGACATGCAGGTGAGCGCGGCCGGCGGCGACACCCAGACCTTCGCGGCCGTGCTCGGCGGCTCCGCGGACTTCGCGATCGGCGACGCGACCATGGCGCAGATCTCGCGCGAGAACGGCGGCCCCGGCATCGTGGTCGGCACCGTGGTGCAGCGCGCGCATTATTTCGGGGTGTCGAAAACGCTGAAGCCGATCACCGACCCAAAGGAGTTCAAGGGCCTGAAGATCGTCACCTCGCCGGAGCCGAACACCAACTACAGCGTCACCAAGCGCATGCTGGAAAAGGCCGGGCTGAAGCTCGGCACCGACGCCACCATCGTCCCGGTCAATCCCGGCACCGAGATCGCCGCCATGCTGGCGGGGCAGGCCGACGTCGCCATCGCCTATCAGCCGAGCGTCGCCGCCGCCGAGGCGCAGGGCGCCAAGATCGTGTTCGACTTCTCCAACTACATGGGACCGTTCTGCAACACCGGCATCATGGTGCTGCCATCGACGATCCAGAAGGACCCGGAAATGGTACAGGCGCTCGTCACCTCGTTCGAGGAGGCCTCGCGCAGGACCTACGCCGATCCGGCCTATGCCAAGGAGGTCGCTCGCAAGGAGTTTCCCGACCTGCCGGGCGACGTCGTCGACAAGGCGATCGACGCCGAGCTGAAATACCTGATCCCGGCGCAGTCGGTGATCACCAAGGAAGACCAGTGGAAGAACCTGATCGACATGCAGGTCTATCTCGGCAACGCCAAGGGCACCGTTCCATTCAACGAGATCATCGACAACTCGTTCGCGGAGAAGGCGATCGCCAGCGCGAAATGATGGCCCAGCCGAGCATCCATGCGACGACAGCCGCGACGAGTGGCGGGACTGTCCCGCCCCTCGTCGTCGAGCACATGGCCAAGAGCTACGACCATCACGGCCGCATCGTGCCCGTCATCGCCGACCTCAGCCTCACGCTGCGGGAAGGCGAGATCGTCAGCATCGTCGGCCCCTCCGGCTGCGGCAAGACCACGCTGCTGAACACGCTCTGCGGATTGCTGGTGCCGGACACCGGCAACATCCGCTGGCACGGCCGGGAAGTGACCGGCCAGCCGCAGAACGTCGGCTACATGTTGCAGAAGGACCTGCTGCTGCCGTGGCGCACTGCACTCGGCAACACCATGCTCGGGTTGGAAATCCGAGGGCTTGCGGCGGCCGAGGCGGAGGACCGCAGCCGCGCCCTGCTGGACCAGCTCGGCCTGCACGGCTTCGCCGACCATTATCCATCGACCTTGTCCGGCGGCATGCGCCAGCGCGTGGCGCTGGCCCGCACGCTGGTGAACGAGCCCGACGTGCTGCTGCTGGACGAGCCGTTCGCGGCCCTCGATTTTCAGAGCAAGCTCCTTCTGGAGAACGACATGCTCGCCCTGGTGCGCAAGGGTCGGCGCTCGCTGCTGCTCATCACCCACGACATCGAGGAGGCGGTTTCGCTCGCCGATCGCGTCATCGTGCTGTCGAAGCGGCCGACGCAGGTGAAGGCGGCCTACGAGATCGAGCTCGGCAGCGACCGTACCGACGTGATCGCGCTGCGCGAGCGTCCGGATTTCAGCCACCACGTCCGGCGCATCTGGGCCGATCTCGACGTCGTGCTGCAATGACCGCGGATGTCGACACCGCCATGGCGCACGCGGCGCCGCCACTCGCGCCAGGCGCGCCGTCGTCGACACGGCGGCGCTGGAGCCGATTGCGTGCCGCCATCGCCGTCCTCGTGACCCAGCTCGCGATCCTGATCGTGTTCCTTGCGTTCTGGGAGCACGCGACACCCAAGAACAGCGCGGCCGCCTTCATGTTCGGCTCGCCGTCGGCGATCGCGGGCTTTCTCGGCCAGATGGTGCGGGACGGCAGCCTGTGGCGCGACACCTCCATCACCGGCATGGAAACGCTGCTGGGCTTCTTTGTCGGCAACCTGGTGGGAACGTTGATCGGCCTGTCGCTCTGGTATTCGCGCTTCGTCTCCCGCGTCGTCGAGCCGTTCGTCATCGCGCTCGGCTCGATCCCGATCATCGCGCTGGCGCCGATCGTCATCATCTGGTTCGGCACCGGCCTGATCTCCAAGGTCGCAATGTCGACCCTGTCGGTCGTGATCGTCGCGCTGGTGACGTCCTACAAGGGCGCGGTCGGCGTCGATCCGGACCAGATCAACCTGATGAAGACGCTGGGCGCGTCGAAATTCCAGATCTTCCGCAAGCTGGTGGTGCCGGCCTCGCTCACCGACATCTTCGCGGGGCTGAAACTGACGGTCGGCTTCGCGCTGATCGGCGCGATCGTCGGCGAGTTCATGTCGTCCTCCGACGGGCTCGGGCATGCCATCTTCAAGGCCGGGTCGCTCTACGTGATCCCGAAAGTGTTCGCGGCGCTCGTGGTGACAATCGCGCTGGCGCTGGTCCTCACCTTCCTGGTCGGCAAGATCGAGCGGCTCTTGATGCCGTGGCGTCACCACGTCTAGTTTGCCGCCAACGCCTTAAAATGGGAGCGAACATGTCGAAACGGATCAGCAAGGCCGGCAACATCAAATACGCGCTATCGGGCGACGACAAATTCATCGCCGGCGTCGAGCCGGGCGAGACCTTCGTGGTGGAATGCGCGATCAACGTCAACGACGGCACCATCCGCCATCTCGGCCAGCAACTGACCGAGGCGGACGTGACCCTGCCATTCGTGAACGGCGCGACCGGGCCGATCGAGGTGAACGGCGCCAAGCCGGGCGACATGCTCCGCCTCGACATCGTCGACATGGAGCTGGACCAGCTCGGTTTCACCGCGCTGTGGCCGGGCATCGGGATGTTTCCCGACTGGGTCCGCCGCAAGGAATTCGGCATCCAGACCCGGGTCGTCGAGGTCAAGGACGGGCTCGTGCACTGGAACGAGCATCTGAAGCTGCCGGTCCGGCCGATGATTGGCGTGGCCGGTGTCGCGCCCATCCACGGCGCGGTGCTGACCGTGGACAACGGTCCGCACGGCGGCAACATGGACGTGCAGGAGATCACGACCGGCAACAGCGTCTTCTTCCGCGTCAACAAGGCGGGCGCCCATCTCTTCCTCGGGGACTGCCATGCGATCCAGGGCGACGGCGAGTGCAATGGCATGGGTGCGATCGAGATCGCCGCCAACTTGACCGTGAAGGTTTCGCTGGCGAAGGCGCCGGCTCGCCTGAACCATCCCCGCATCGAGACGCCGAGCCATTTCTGCACGCTCGGCTGCGCCCGTCCGCTCGAGGACGCGATGCGGATCGCCTTCGAGGAGATGGTCTACTGGATGGAGGACGACTGGAAGATCCCGGCGGCCGAAGGCTACATGCTGCTCGGCCAGATCGCCGAGGCGCGCTGCACGCAGGTGGTCAATCCGAAATATACCTACATCTGCAAGGTCAGCAAGGACGTCTTGTCTCGATATCGCGGTTGAGCCTGAGCGCGGCAAGCTGGTCCCTTTGCCGCGCCGCACCTAACAAATGTTGTGCAAAAATGCGTGGCGGCGGGCATTGTCGCTGGATTGTTCGCACTCAGGCAGGGGACTGCTCGCCGATGAAGGACATGCTGGCCCACCTGGAAAAGCTCCGCACCGATGCTGCCGAATGCGCTCTGATCCGGGATCTGGCCGGGGAGCCGGCGAAGCGGGATCTGTTCGCGCGGCTGGCCGAGCAACTGCTGACGCTGGCCGCCGAAGTGGAGCGCGCGATCGCGGAAAGGAAGGCGGCCGGCGAGAGCTGACGCCCCCGCTTTCAGATGCGTAGGGTGGGCTGAGGCGCGCGAGCGCCGTGCCCACCATGTCTCGACAGCACGTTTGAATGGTGGGCACGCGCTTGCCTTTGCGTGGTGCGTTTCTCTGCGCGTGGCCGCTTAGTCGTACTGAGTCACAAGAAGATTCAAGCCATTGAATCGACTCGTCTTTGTGCAAATATGGTCGTTCCAAAAAGCTCAAGAATTTCAACGAGAGCACCACACATGTGACTTAGTACGATTAGCCCTCCCTACCCCTCTCTTTGCGGCACCGGTTGCGAATCCCTTGCGTATCCTCAGTTCCCCGTCTGCAATTCGCCAAAACGCTCCCAGGTCTGGCCGTTGAAGCGCATGAACTGCATCTGCGACACCGGCGCATGGTTGGTCGGACTGGTGTTGACCCTGATGCCCGGCAGCAGCATCGGCAATTCGAGATCGTGGATCGAGAATGCCTGCTTCAGGATGTTCTCGGTCGAGAGATCGTCGCCGCAGGCCTTCAGCACCGCGACCAGCGTCATCGCGCTGTTGTAGGCGTTGACATAGTTGGTGTCATGCAGGTCGGCTTCCGGAACATACTTCCCCATGAACTCCCGCCACGCCTTGACGCCGGCATCGTCGTTCCAGGCGGGATCGTCGGGGTCCTTCACATAGGCGGTCGAGATGATGCCCTTGCCGGCTTCCAGCCCAGCAGGCTTCATCACCGTCGAAATCCAGACCGCCGTGCTGGAGAGAAACGTCATCGGGCGCCAGCCGATCTCGTAGGTCTTGCGGATCGCCTGTGCTGCGAATTTCGGCGTCGCCGCGATCAGCAGCACGTCGGAGCCGGACGCCTTGAGCTTGACGATCTGGGAGTCGATGGTCGGGTCGGTGACTTCATAGGTCACACCTGTCACCAACGCGTCGTATTTCTCTCCGAGCACGTCCCTCAGGCCCGCGAGATAGTCGCGGCCATAGTCGTCGTTCTGCGAGATCACCGCGAACTTCGCGTTCGGATTCCTGTCGAGCGCATGGCGCGCATAGAGCCGGGCCTCGTAGCGGAACGGCGCCTGCACGCCGACGGTGGCCTGCGGATATTGCGCGATGTCGGCGAATTTCGAGGCGCCCGAGCCCACGAACAATTGCGGGACGTGCGCGCTTTGCAGATATTTCGCGATCGCCGTGTTGTGCGCGGTGCCGATCGAGGAGAAGATCAGCGCGACCTCCTCGCTCTCGACCAGCCGGCGCGTCTGCTCCACCGTCTTCGGCGGCGCGTAGCCGTCGTCGAGCGAGATCAGGTTGACGTTGCGGCCGTTGATGCCGCCCTGCTCGTTGACCATCTTGAAATAGCCGACCTCGCCCTTGCCAAGTGCGCCGAAGGCGGACACCGGACCGCTATAGGGCATGGTCTGGCCGATCTTGATCTCGCTCGCGGACACGCCGCGCAACTCGGCTGCCGGCACGGCCGATGCCGGCCCCAGCAATGCAAGCGCGCACACTGCAGCGGATCTAACGATGGAATGCATCGCTCCCCTCCCCTTTCTGTTCTGGGTTATTGATTGACGAGACGGCCCAATCGCCTTCGCCTCGCCGCGCCCTCATTGTTGCGAGCCGGCGCATGTTAGCGGGATCGGTTGCCATCGTCTCGCAACGATATCGCCGGATTGATGGCAATCAAACCCAATCGCATCGATTGCAATCTGTGGCTGCCACTCGTAGCCATCGCGTCTTGCTAAGCGCTTTTATGTCATCGTGAAATTGATTGTTCTCGCGAAGGTGGTATTGTTTTCCGGCCAGCGGCGGCATGCGATCCTCCAGCGAACAGGTTCAAGGACCTCTCGCTGGCCTGTCTAAGTGCGTCCGTGCGATGACTGAGAGCACCTCTTCTGTTGAGTGGCACGAAGGGCTTCGCGTATCTTCCGAAATGGGAGGATTGACGCCGCTTCAGGTGCGTCAGGTCAAGGAATTGATCAGCGCCAATCTTGATGGCGACATATCGATCGACGCCATGGCCCAGCTGTGCGGTCTGTCGAGCGGTCACTTTGCCCGGGCATTCCGCAAGACGATCGGCATGGCGCCACACCAATGGCTGTTGCAACGACGCATCGCGATCGCGCAGCAACTCCTGCGCAACGCGAAGCTCTCGCTTTCGGAAGTCGCGCTGGCCAGCGGATTCGTCGATCAAAGCCATTTTACGCGCGTGTTCGGCAGGATCACGGGCGCCAGCCCGGGTCAGTGGCGGAAAACGGCGCTCGGCTAACCGGGTCGCGCCGATCGGGCGAATTGGTACAAAGTATCAGATTCGTACAATCATATTTGCTCAGCATGCTCTAGCTGTTGCGCTGTCATGTTCAAGCAACGGAGCGACCCATGAAACTCTCCGAACAACTCGCCAGCCTGTCGGCCCGCGCAAAAACGGCAGAGGACAGCCTGGCGGCTGCCGAGAAAGAGGCGCACGAGCAGCTGGCCAAGCATCAGCAGAAGGCGCGTGACGACGCGAAGCTTGCCGTCGAGAAGGTCGATCAGGAGCTCAAAAAGGCCAGCGATACGGCCGAAAAAAGCTGGGGCGCACTGCGTGCAAAAATTGCCGCCGACTTGAATGCGCTGAAAGCGGACATCGCGCACCACAAACACGAGCACGACGTCAAGCGCGCGAAAGATCGGGCCGACCGGCTCGAATGGGAAGCGGGCTTTGCGATCGACTACGCGATCGCCTCGATCGAACAAGCCAAGCTCGCGGTGCTCGACGCGATCGATGGCCGCGTTGCTGCAGACGAAGCCGCCCAATCGTAGCGGCCGAGCACGATCGAGGGGAGCAGTATGACGAAAATCATCCGCATTCTCGTCCCGACCTGCCTGGCCCTGGCGATGCCGGCGATCGCGCAGGCGCAGGTCGCAGGCTCGACGCTGGTCGGCGTCAGCATCGCCGAGATGCGCGACGTGGCTCTCGGCTGGAGCGCCAAACGTCAAATCCTCGGCCAGCCGATCTATAACGACAACAACGAACGCGTCGGCACGGTCGATGACGCCATCGTCTCGAGTGACAAAGCGGTCACCTACGCCATCATCAATGCCGGCAGTTTTCTTGCGGTGGCCAAGCACGATGTTGCCGTTGCCGTTTCGAAATTGACTCTGGTCGACAACAAACCGGTGCTGCCCGGTGCGACCAAGGAAGCACTGAAGTCAGCACCTCCCTTTGAGTATGCCAAATAGACCTCACGCTGCGGGAGGCGGCCGACGTCTCTGCAGCCTCAAATGCGCAAAGGAAACAGCCATGACATCGACGCAGATTCACATGGGACCCGAAACCCCGATCGTCGGCTCGCTGCTACGTTCACTGGCGAAAAACTGGTGGCTCCTGCTGCTGCGCGGGCTTGCCGCGATCGCGTTCGGCGTGCTCGCCTTCATTTGGCCAGACCTCACGCTGCTCTCTCTCACGCTGATATGGGGCATCTATGCCATCTCCGACGGAATCCTGGCACTGGCGACGGCGATCGCCGGAGGCCATGCGCCATCATCGACGCGCTGGTGGCTTGCGCTCGTCGGCGTCTGCGGCATCCTGGCTGGCGTCGGGACATTCCTGATGCCCGGCCTCACGGCGCTGGTGCTGCTGATGATCATCGCGAGCTGGGCCATCATCATCGGCGTGTTGCAGATCTGGGGCGCAATCCAGTTGCGCAAGGAGATCGACAATGAGTGGATCCTGATCCTGAGCGGCCTGCTGTCGCTCGCGTTCGGAATCCTCGTCATGGTCATGCCCGGCGCTGGTGCGCTGTCCGTGGTGTGGACAATCGGATGGTTCGCCGTCCTCATCGGCTGCATGTATGTCGGTCTCGCCATCCGGCTCCGGAAATTCATGTTGCAGCGTTAGATTCAGAGGGGTCTGAGCGGTCCCGGCTCAAACGGTCGAGCGCAAACGCGATTGGCCCGGCTGTTCGTCCGGGCGCCGCACCGAGGCGATCAGATCAATTCGGATTGGCGGGCTGGGCCTGCTTCGGGCCGGCGGGTGTCGGCTCGACCGCGAGCTTCGGATCGGTCTCCGACACCGTCGCACCGACCGAGCGGGCGGCCCGACCGGTGGTGGTGGTCTGCGCTTGCTCGGCCGACTTGATCTCCGGCTGGTGCCAGCGGTCACGGATTCCCATGACCAGCACGCCGGCGCAGACGAGGGAGATGCACAGCGCGATGGCGGCAATAAGCGGCCGGTTGACGTGAGGACGTTCGCTCACCCGAATGGTCCCTGTGGTTCCGATCGGACAACTCGCGAGCGCCCGCCGGGGTTCCACAACTGGTCCCTCAGCGCAGCTTCTTCGGAATCACGAATTTCGGGCCTGACCAGGTCACATCGACCGCGCAGACTTTGACGTCGACCAGTCCAAGCGGCAGCGCGGTGTTGCGGACCGCACTGTCGCCCCCGGGGGTCAGTCGCGACGTCCGAGGTCTTCTTCGGCCATGACACCCGGATCATGCCGTCGGGAGCGATCGCCTTGCGGCATAGGGCCAGTGATCCGCGAGGCCCGCCCGCACGGGCGACGAACAAATGCACCATGTCGAGCGGCGCCGTGAACCGTGGGGCCACGATCACTTCGGAAGGTAATTGGCCGACCACGTCGCGATAGGACGCCGGCGCGCCAACGACAAAAAATGCAAAAGCCCGGCTTGATGCCGAGCTCTTGCGCGAGCGGTTTGCCGGAGGCGCCGGCGATATCGATTTCGCGAGGCTTACGCCTGCGGCTGCGGCTCCAGGCCAGGGTCCGGATCGGGACGCGGGCGCGGCTTGCCGGCAGGCGGCACCGCCGAAGTGCGGGGCGCGGTCGGCTCAAGCACCGATTCTCGGTTGGGCCTCTTGCCCTTCAATAGATCGATGATCTCCTCGCCGGTCAGCGTCTCGTATTCGAGCAGGCCCTTGGCCAAGGTCTCGAGATCGGCGTGCTTCTCGGTGAGGATGCGCTTGGCCTCGTTGTAGCCCTCCTCGACCAGGCGCTTGATCTCGGAGTCGATCTTCTGGACGGTCGCCTCCGAGGCGTTCTGAGTGCGCGACACCGACATCCCCAAAAACACCTCGTCCTGGTTCTCGCCATAGGACACGGTGCCGAGCTCTTCCGACAGGCCCCAGCGCGTCACCATCATGCGGGCAAGGCGCGTCGCCTGCTCGATGTCGGAGGCCGCACCGGAGGTGACCTTCTCGCGGCCGAAGATCAGCTCCTCGGCAACACGGCCGCCCATCATGATCGCGAGCCGCGACGTCATCTGCTCGAGCGACATCGACAGCTTGTCGCGCTCGGGGAGCTGCATCACCATGCCGAGCGCGCGCCCGCGCGGGATGATGGTCGCCTTGTGGATCGGATCGGTCGCGACGACGTTGAGGCCGACGATGGCATGGCCGCCCTCGTGATAGGCGGTGAGCAGCTTCTCCTCCTCGGTCATCACGAGCGACTTGCGCTCGGCGCCCATCATCACCTTGTCCTTGGCCTCCTCGAACTCGGCCTGCGTCACCATGCGCTTGTTGCGGCGCGCCGCGGTGAGCGCGGCCTCGTTGACGAGGTTCATCAGGTCGGCGCCGGAGAAGCCGGGCGTACCGCGCGCAATCGTCTTGAGGTTGATATCGGGCGCCAGCGGCACCTTGCGCACATGCACCTTCAGGATCTGCTCGCGGCCGACGACGTCGGGATTCGGCACCACGACCTGGCGGTCGAAGCGGCCGGGCCGCAGCAGCGCCGGATCGAGCACGTCGGGACGGTTGGTGGCCGCGATCAGGATCACGCCCTCGTTCGCCTCGAAGCCGTCCATCTCGACCAGGAGCTGGTTCAGCGTCTGCTCGCGCTCGTCGTTGCCGCCGCCCAGGCCCGCGCCGCGATGGCGGCCGACCGCGTCGATCTCGTCGATGAAGATGATGCAGGGCGCGTTCTTCTTGGCCTGCTCGAACATGTCGCGGACGCGGCTCGCGCCGACACCGACGAACATCTCGACGAAATCCGAGCCCGAGATGGTGAAGAACGGCACGTTGGCTTCGCCCGCGACTGCGCGCGCGATCAGCGTCTTGCCCGTGCCGGGCGGTCCGACCAGCAGCACGCCGCGCGGAATCCGCCCGCCGAGGCGCTGGAATTTGCCGGGGTCGCGCAGGAATTCGACGATCTCCTGGAGGTCCTGCTTGGCCTCGTCGACGCCGGCGACGTCCTCGAATGTGACGCGGCCGTGCGCCTCGGTCAGCATCTTGGCGCGCGACTTGCCAAAGCCCATCGCCTTGCCGGCGCCGCCCTGCATCTGCCGCGACAGGAAGATCCAGACGCCGATCAGCGCGATGAACGGCAGCCAGGAGACGAGCAGCGAGACGAACCACGGCACGTTGTCGCCCGGCGGCTTGGCGGTGATCTGCACCTTGCCGTTATAGAGCCGCGTCACCAGCGTCGGATCGTTCGGCGCGTAGGTCTGGAAGGAGGAGCCGTTGGTGAAGGTGCCGTGAATCTCGGGGCCCTGGATCACGACGTCGCGGACATGACCCTGATCGACTTCGGTCAGGAGTTGCGAGAACGAGATGTCCTGCGAGGACACCCGTTGACCTGGGTTCTGGAAAAGCGTGAACAGCGCCAACAGCAATAGCACGATGATGACCCAGAGGGCGAAATTGCGCAGATTCGCGTTCATTGATCTTCCTTCGTGGTCGCGCGGATCGCGGCCTTCTGTCCTCGGGACCTATCCCTGGGTAACCACGAGGGAATCCCCCGTCGACCGTTCACAATTTAGGTGCCACTCGCCTTGCTGCCAAGGGAACCACGCAGGACTATTTAGCCCATTCTAGCGCGATTCCCGCTCAAAAAATGGCGGTGAAATTGGGGTTTATCCGGGTGGTTAAGCCTTCCGGCGTGACCAGCGCAGCGGTGCGCTGCGTCCATTTGTCCTTTGCAACCGCTCTACGACGGCCGGTAACGCCGGAGTGGCGCCGATTCGATGCGAATCCGCCCCTTATCCACGCTTACCAGCGCACCCGCCAGGGTCCGTTTCGGTCCAGCCCGGTGCTGCTCCTGCATCCCCCGCGCTCCCGCAAAAGACCGGTCGAGCTGCGCCAGCAGGGCCTCGACCTTGCCGAGCTCGGCCGGCCCCTCATGCCCGACGCGGTCGATCGCGCGGATCAGGAGCCGCAGCCGAATCTCTTCGGGGAGCGCAGCAAAGGCTTCGACATCGAATTCGCAAGCCGCCTCGCCCGCCGGATCGTCGTCCGCCGCTGCTCGCGCTGCGCGGCGCTTGAGCGCAAGATAGCCCTCGGCGCCGTCGGCCAGCACTTCCAGGGCCGCATTGGCGCGGGCGAAACGCGATGCGAGACGCGCAAATGCGCGTGCATCGCCACCTTCGGCAGCCAACGCCGGCAACAGCGCGCGCAGCCTCGGGCGGGTGAAAGTCGGATCGCGGTTGCTCGGGTCGTCGGCAAAACCGATCTTCGTCCTCGAAAGCGTCGCGATCAACCGCGATTTCGGCACATCGAGCAGCGGACGCGCCAGCACCACGCCGTCGCGCGGGCTCTCGCGCGCCATTGCCGCCAATCCCGCAATGCCGCTGCCGCGCAACAGCCGCATCAGCAGCGTCTCGGCCTGGTCGTCGCGGGTGTGGGCGGTGAAGACATGCGTCGCGCCGGCGGCGCGTGCGGCTTGGGCCAGCAGCCGGTAGCGCGCGGCCCGGGCCGCGGCCGGCACGCCGGTCTTCGGCTTGGCACCGGTCCAGCGCATGGTGCGGTGCTCGAGCGCGAGCGCGCGCGCGAGACGCTTGACGGCGCGCGCCTCGCCTGCCGCCTCCGGGCGCAGGCCATGATCGACCGTGACCGCAACGAGCCGCGGACCGCGCGCCAGCGCGCGGCCCCAGCGCGCCGCGAGCCACATCAGCGCGACCGAGTCCGGTCCGCCCGAGACGGCGAGCACGATGGCGGGCGCGGACCGCCAGTCCGCGAACAGCGCTCTGGCGTCCTGCGCCGAGATTGGGGAATTATCTTCGTCTGCCATGGCGGGCTTGTTCGAACGTCATCGAGCAAAAGCAGGCCAGTCTAGGCCTGCAGCGGCACGACGGCCACACCGACATTCGACGCGCCGAACTCAACGCCTCAGCATTTCTCTTTCTTCAGCTCGCGATCGACCGCCGCTTTGACGCCGGCCGAGGCGCGCGGATATTTCTTGCTCAATTCGCCGAAGGCGGCGCAAGCAGCCTCCTTCTCCTTCAACGCCGCGAGCGACTGCCCGAGCCGCAGCATCGCGTCGGGGGCCTTGCCGACCTTGTCGTACTTGCTGGTGACGGTGAGGAAGACCTCGGCCGCCTCGCGATATTGCTGGCGCTGATACAGGCTCTCGCCCAGCCAATATTGCGAGTCGCCGATCAGCGGATCGCTCGGATACTTCTCCGCAAAATTGCGCATCGTCTGCTCGGC
>NZ_JAFAVV010000211.1 GCF_019242285.1 Bradyrhizobium sp. | reverse complement strand
CCGGCGAGATGAAGAATCCCGAGCCCTCGCCCGTGATGACCTGGCGGCTGTGCGGCATGGCTTGCGGCAAGCGGAAGCCGAACTGCCGGTAGAACTGCTCGAGCGGCGAGCCCTGCTCCGAATTCATGCCGTTGTCGTCGTCGCGCTGGGTGACGGCAGGCGTGTCCGTATCGCTGTCGATCTTGACGCGGACCGAGATCACCGCAGGTTTGACCTTGGCGACGAGATCGGCGAAGCCCGCCGTGTTCGGCGCTTCGGCCGCGTGTGCCGACGCGGTCCAGGCCGGAAGGCTGAACGGCGCGGTGCCGCCCGGGCCGATCGCGAGGACCGCGATGCCGAGCGCGGCGACGGAGCCCAGCAGCGCGAGCCGTCGGGGCTTGAGGATTGCGCGGGTCGCAGCATTTGCGGTGTTTACTTGATCTTGCATGAGAGCTTCTCCATTTCTCGTGCGGGAAAATCCCTTGCCCTCAAAATGGCGAAGCCACCTTACAAGGTCCCGTCTGCCGGATTAATGTTCTGCAAGAACGCTGCGACCTACGACCGCGGCCTTTGGTCGTAGTCGGCGACAGCACGTGAAGTCATTGCCGCTCGTAGCACGTGAAGATTTCTTAATGAGGGTGCCGACGCGCCCTCGCAAAGTTCCGAGCAATTTGAAGTGAATTTTCCGCTCGAGGCCGACAACGAGCCGCCGGCGTTCTTCACATGCCGCTTGAAGCCGTCGAGAGCTCACTTCCGCGTCGTCGAAAGCGGCGCGGCGGATGTGACCGGCGCTCCCCAACAGGATACAAAACCCAATCCTTTCCGAATGTTAATGAGGCTTTCCCCACGGAAAAGTTCAAAAAACCCCCATCCGCCGAATGTCCCAAGGCGAGCGGACCGGATAGAATGAGGAACCTATTCGGCGGCGACAGCCGCCCTTCGATGGCAGCTCCATGGACCAACCCGTCAAACCGAAACCCGAAGCCCCGGCGAGCGCGCCGTCGAAGGCGCCGAAGCAAGGCAGGCCGCGCCTGCGCTTCTTCCTGACGTTCGTCATCGTGGTGCTGGCGGTCGCAGGCATCGTCTGGTGGACCAAGCACATTCAGGTGCCGGAGCAGCAGCCGCAAGGCCGCCGTGGGGCCGGCGGCCGCAACGCACCGCCGATGTCGATCGTCGACGAGACCATCGGCAAGGGCGACATCGGCATCACGCTCAATGCGCTCGGCACGGTGACCTCGCTCGGCACCGTCACCATCCGCAGCCAGATCAGCGGCTATCTGATCAAGATCGACTTCAAGGAAGGCGACGAGGTCAAGAAGGGCGACCTGCTCGCCGAGATCGACCCGCGCCCGTTCGAGGCCACGCTGGCGCAGGCCAAGGGCGCGCTGGCGCGGGACGAGGCGCTCCTGAAAGGCGCGCAGGTCGACCTGACGCGCTACCAGGGGCTCGCCGCGCAGAACGCGATCCCGCACCAGACGCTGGATACGCAGATCGCGCTGGTGGCCCAGGACCAGGGCACGGTCGAGGCCGACCGCGCCTCGGTGAAGGCCGCCGAGGTCAATCTGAACTACACCCGCATCCTGGCGCCGATCGACGGGCGCGTCGGTCTGCGGCAGGTCGACCAGGGCAACTACGTCACCCCGGGCGACACCAACGGGCTCGTCGTGATCACCCAGCTCAAGCCGATCAGCGTGCTGTTCACGGTGCCTGAGGACAATCTCCAGGCGATCGCCAAACGCCTGCAGGCCGGCGCGTCGCTGCCCGCGACCGCGCTCGACCGTGCCGGCGCCAACAAGATCGCCGACGGCACGCTGCAGACCTTCGACAGCCAGATCGATCCGACCACGGGCACGATCAAGCTGCGCGCCACCTTCCCGAACGAGGACGAGGCGCTCTACCCCAATCAGTTCGTCAACATCCGCCTGCTGCTCGACACCCACAAGGACGTGGTGACGATGTCGACCGCCGGCATCCAGCGCGGCGTGCCCGGCACCTTCGCCTATCTCGTCAATGCCGACAGCACCGTCACCGTCCGCCCCGTCAAGCTCGGCGCCACCGAGGGCACCCGTGTCGAGGTGCTCTCTGGACTGGCCCCGGGCGACCGGGTCGTGATCGACGGCGCCGACAAGCTGCGTGAGGGCGCGCATGTCAATGTCCGCGCGCCCGACGCCGCCGTCGCCCCAGCGGCGGCGCCGGCCGAAACCTCGCCGGACCAGAAGACCGGCCCCGGCAAGAAATCCGGCGGCAGGAAGCGCCGGTCCGACGGCGAGCAGCCGCAATGAATCCGTCGCAGCCGTTCATCCTGCGGCCGGTTGCAACGACGCTCCTGATGATCGCCATCATGCTGTCCGGCCTGCTGGCGTTCCGTTTCCTTCCCGTCGCGGCGCTGCCGGAGGTCGACTACCCGACCATCCAGGTCCAGACCTTCTATCCCGGCGCTAGCCCCGACGTGATGACCTCGTCGGTCACCGCGCCGCTCGAGGTGCAGTTCGGCCAGATGCCGAACCTGAACCAGATGAGCTCGGTGAGCTCGGCCGGCGCGTCGGTCATCACCCTCCAGTTCGGCCTCGCCATCTCGCTCGACATCGCCGAGCAGGAGGTGCAGGCCGCGATCAACGCCTCCGGCAATCTGCTGCCCTCCGACCTGCCGGCGCCGCCGATCTACGCCAAGGTCAACCCGGCCGACGCGCCGATCCTGACCCTCGGATTGACGTCTGCGACCATGCCGCTCACCGAGGTCGAGGAATTCGTCGACACAAGGCTGGCGCAGAAGATCTCCCAGCTTCCGGGCGTCGGCCTCGTCAGCATCTCCGGCGGGCAGCGGCCGGCGGTGCGCATTCGCGCCGACATCCGCAAGCTCGCCGCCTACGGACTGAACATCGACGACCTGCGCACCACGCTGTCGACCGCCAACGTCAACACGCCGAAGGGCAATTTCGACGGCCCGATGCGCGCCTACACCATCAACGCCAACGACCAGATCCGCAATGCCGACGACTACAAGTCGCTGATCGTCGCCTACAAGAACGGCTCGCCGGTCCGCCTCACCGACGTCGGCGACGTCATCGCCGGCGCCCAGAACGACAAGCTCGGCGCCTGGATGAACGAGACGGCCGCGATCATCGTCAACATCCAGCGCCAGCCCGGCGCCAACGTCATCTCCGTCGTCGAGGGCATCAAGCAGCTCCTGCCGCAGCTGCAGGCGACGCTGCCGGCCGCCATCGACCTCAACGTCCTCACCGACCGCACCGTCACCATCCGCGCCTCGGTGCGCGACGTCGAATACGAATTGTCGCTCGCCGTCGTGCTGGTGGTGCTGGTGATCTTCGTGTTCCTGCGCTCGACGCGCGCGACCCTGATCCCGAGCCTGTCGGTGCCGCTGTCGCTGGTCGGCACGCTCGGCATCATGTATCTCTCGGGCTTCAGCCTCAACAATCTGTCGCTGATGGCGCTGACGATCGCCACCGGCTTCGTGGTCGATGACGCCATCGTCGTGATCGAGAACATCTCGCGCTACATCGAGGAAGGAGATTCCCCGCTGCAGGCCGCGCTGCGCGGCTCCGAGCAGATCGGATTCACCATCATCTCGCTCACGGTGTCGCTGATCGCGGTGCTGATCCCGCTGCTGTTCATGGGCGACGTGGTCGGCCGCCTGTTCCGCGAGTTCGCGATCACGCTGTCGGTGACGATCCTGATCTCGGCCGTGGTGTCGCTGACGCTGGTGCCGATGGCCTGCGCCAAGCTGCTGAAGCCCGAGACGGCGGAGACCAACGAGAACGCCTTGCAGCGCTGGAGCCGCGTGGGCTTCGACCGCGTCATCGACATCTACGCCCACATGCTGAACTGGGTGCTGGACCGCCAGACCTTCGTGCTCCTGATCGCGCTCGCCACCTTCGCCCTGACCGCCCTGCTCTACGTCTGGATCCCGAAGGGCTTCTTCCCGTTGCAGGACACCGGCGTGATCCAAGCGATCTCCGAGGCGCCGCAGTCGGTCTCCTACGCCGCGATGGCGGACCGGCAGCAGAAGCTCGCCGGCATCATCCTGAAGGACCCCGATGTCGAGAGCCTGTCCTCGTTCATCGGCGTCGACGGCACCAACACCACGCTGAACAGCGGCCGCATCCTGATCAACCTCAAGCCGCATGACGCGCGCAAGTCCGACATCGCCGCGATCATGGCGCGCATCAGAAGCGCCACGGCCTCGCTGACCGGCGTCACGCTCTACATGCAGCCGGTGCAGGATCTCACCATTGAGGGCACGGTGAGCCGCACGCAATACCAGTTCATCCTGCAGGATGCCGACCCCAACGAGCTCGCGGTCTGGACGCCGAAGCTGGTCGACAAGCTCCGGATCCTGCCGCAGTTCGAGGACGTGGCGAGCGACATCTCGGCGCAGGGGCTCTCGGTGTTCGTCGACATCGATCGCGACCAGGCCGCCCGCTTCGGCATCACGCCCGCCACCGTCGACAACGCGCTCTATGATTCCTACGGCCAGCGCATCGTCTCCACCATCTTCACCAACTCCAACCAGAAGCGCGTCATCCTGGAGGCCGATCCGAGCCTGCAGACCTCGCTGCAGTCGCTGTCGGACATCTATCTGCCGTCCTCGGTCGGCAGCGGCGCCGTGCCGCTCGCCGTGCTCGCCAAGATGCGCGAGGAGACCGCGCCGCTGCAGGTCTCGCATCTCGGCCAGTTCCCCTCCGCCACGGTCTCGTTCAACCTGGCGCCGAGTGCCTCGCTCGGCGCGGCGGTCGACGCCATCAAGCAGGCGCAGCTCGAGATCGGCCAGCCGCTCGGCGTCATCACGAGCTTCCAGGGCGCGGCGCTGGCGTTCCAGTCGGCGCTGTCGAACCAGCTGTTCCTGATCCTCGCCGCGATCGTCGTCGTCTACATCGTGCTCGGCGTGCTCTATGAGAGCTTCATCCACCCGATCACCATCCTGTCGACGCTGCCGTCCGCCGGCATCGGCGCGCTGCTGGCGCTGATGCTCGCCGGCGACGACCTGACCATCGTCGCGATCATCGGCATCATCCTGCTGATCGGCATCGTCAAGAAGAACGCCATCATGATGATCGACTTCGCGCTCGATGCCGAGCGCCACGAGGGCAAGTCGCCGCGCGAGGCGATCTACCAGGCTTGCCTGCTGCGGTTCAGGCCGATCATCATGACCACCATGGCCGCGGTGCTCGGCGCGTTGCCGCTGATGGTCGGCACCGGCGCCGGCTCCGAGCTGCGCCATCCGCTCGGCATCTCGATCGTCGGCGGCCTGCTCGTGAGCCAGCTCCTCACCTTGTTCACGACGCCGGTGATCTATCTCTGGTTCGACCGCTTGGCGCTGCGCTTCCGCGGGCCGCAGGAAGCGGCCTGAGCCATGCAGCCGTCGACGCCCTTCATCCGCCGTCCGGTCGCGACCACGCTCCTGACGTTCGGGCTCGCGGCGGCGGGCGCGGTTGCCTTCTTCAAGCTGCCGGTGTCGCCGCTGCCGCAGGTCGATTTTCCGACCATCTCCGTCCAGGCCAACCTGCCCGGGGCTAGTCCGGAGGACGTCGCCACCACCGTGGCAAGCCCGCTCGAGCGTCATCTCGGCCAGATCGCCGACGTCACCGAGATGACGTCGCAGAGCTCGGTGGGCAACGTCCGCATCACCCTGCAGGTCGGGCTGAACCGCGACATCAACGGCGCGGCGCGCGACGTGCAGGCGGCGATCAACGCCGCCC
>NZ_JAFAVV010000180.1 GCF_019242285.1 Bradyrhizobium sp. | reverse complement strand
GAGCCGATGCCGCCGATCCTGGCGATCTCGCTGCGTGCCCCGCCCGCGGCGCGCACGATGGTCTCGTGCTCGACATAGACGCCGTCGGGGAGCGGATTCTTCACCGAGACCCGCACGACGCGCTTGCCTGCCCGCTCGATGCGATCGGCGGTGTTGCGGCTGAAACCGTCGTCGACGCCGACGATCGCGGTGCCCTCGCGCTGCACGCCGGCGACCAGCCGCTCCTTCACCACCGCATAATGCGCCAGCGTACCGTGGCGGTCGATATGGTCCTCGCTGATATTGAGCAGGACGCCCACGGTCGGATCGAGCGAGGGCGTCAGGTCGATCTGGTAGGACGACATCTCGACGACGTGCACCCTGCCCTTGCGCGGCGGCTCCAGCGACAGGATCGCGGTGCCGATATTGCCGCCCATCTGGGTGTCGTAGCCGGCGACCTTCATCAGATGCGCGATCAGCGCGGTCGTGGTCGACTTGCCGTTGGTGCCGGTGATCGCGACAAAGGGCGCGTCCGGCGCATGGCGGCGCCGCTCGCGGCAGAACAGCTCGATGTCGCCGATCACCTCGACGCCGGCCTCGCGCGCCATCAGCACGCTCCAGTGCGGCGCTGGATGAGTGAGCGGCACGCCCGGGGTGAGCACCAGCGCGGCAAAATTGGCCCACGACACCGTGCGCAGGTCGGCCGTGGTGAAGCCGGCCCTCGCGGCCTCCGCCAGTTGGTCGAAACCGTCGTCGCCCGCGATCACCTGCGCCCCGCCCGCCTTCAGCGCGTGGCAGCTCGCGAGCCCGGAGCCGCCGAGGCCGAACACGGCGACCGTCTTGCCCGCGAAGGAGGTGATGGGAATCATGGCCTCTCGGTCATCGCAGTTTCAGCGTGGACAGGCCGGCGAGTGCCAGCATCACCGCGATGATCCAGAACCGGATCACGATCTGCGGCTCGGTCCAGCCGAGCTGCTCGAAATGATGGTGGATCGGCGCCATCCTGAAGATGCGTTTTCCGGTGAGCCGGAAGGAGGCGACCTGCACGATCACCGAGACCGCTTCCAGCACGAACAGTCCGCCGATCACGCCGAGCACGATCTCGTGCTTCACTGCGACCGCGATCGAGCCGAGCATGCCGCCCAGCGCCAGCGAGCCGGTGTCACCCATGAAGATCGAGGCCGGCGGCGCATTGAACCAGAGAAAGCCCAGTCCCGCGCCGAACACCGCGCCACACAAGACCGCAAGCTCGCCGGTGCCGGCGACATAGTTGATCTGCAAATAGTCGGAGAAGACGGCGTTGCCGGCGAGATAGGAGATGATGCCGAAGCTCGCCGCAGCAATCATGACGGGCACGATGGCGAGGCCGTCGAGACCGTCGGTCAGGTTGACCGCATTGCCGGAGCCGACGATGATGAAGGCGCCGAACATCACGAAGAAGATGCCGAAATTGAGCACCACGTCCTTGAAGAACGGAATCACCAGCGAGCTCGAGAACGGCTGGCGGCCGAGCCGCATCAGCGCGTAGCAGGCGACGAACGCAATCGCCGCCTCGATCGCGAGGCGGGTGCGGCCGCCGAAGCCGCTCGAGGTCTGCTTCGTCACCTTGAGATAATCGTCGTAGAAGCCGACGAAACCGAAGCCGAGCGTCACCGCGAGCACGATCCAGACATAGGGGTTCATCGGGTTAGCCCACAACAGCGTCGAGACCACGAGCCCGGACAGGATCATCAGCCCGCCCATCGTCGGCGTGCCCTTCTTGGTCAACAAATGCGATTGCGGGCCGTCGGCACGAATCGGCTGGCCCTTGCCTTGCCTCAGCCGCAGGTGATCGATGATCCACGGTCCGAACAGGAACACGAACAGCGCGCCGGTCGCGATCGCCCCGCCGGTGCGGAAGGTGATGTAGCGGAAGACGTTCAGGAGGGTGTGCAGACCGGAGAGCGCGGGAAAGGTGTTGGAGAGTTCGATCAGCCAGTAAAACATGCGTTCCGCCCTATGCCGCAGCTTGCTGCGCGCTCTTGCAGAGAAGGCGCCTTCGCAAGCGCGTTCACGATCATGGACATCCTCGAACCCCGCGCCCCTTTAACCATGATCGCGGATGAAGCGCGAGTGGGGCGAGCTGAAAGATTAGGTGCTTTGAGTCAAATTTTTGCCTGCAACGCGGCCGACAACCGGGGCACGAACCTGTTCACCCAGAACATCTTCTTGCTGCCCTTGACCACCACCACGTCGCCCGCGCGCAACAGCGCGGCGACGCGCGGCGCTTCGAGCGTGGCCGGATCCTCGTGCCACCCGAGACGCTTGTCCTGCGGCAGCAGCTCGTAAAGCTCGCGCATCAACGGACCGACGCAATAGACGCCGTCGATCGCGTCCAGGTGCCGTGCCAGCCCCTGGTGATAGGCGACCGCGTCGCCGCCCAATTCCAGCATGTCGCCGAGCATCGCGATCCTGCGCCCGGTCTCGACCCGCCGCGCGGCGAGGCTCTGTAGCGCCGCGACCATGCTGGCCGGATTGCCGTTGAAGCTGTCGTCGATCACCGTGATGCCGCCCGCGCTCTGCTCGACACCGCGCCCGGTCATGATGCCGACGCTGCCAAGCTTTTCCGCGAGCGGCTTGACGTCGAGGCCTGCGGCCTCGATCGCGGCGAGCGCCGCGAGCGCGTTGTGCACGCGGTGTGGCGCGCCGGGCGTCAGGCTGAATTCGACGGGCCTGCCACCGACCAGCGCAGCGACGTGCCAGCCGTCGCCCTGCGCGACATGTTGCAGTTCCCGCGTCTCTGATCCCTCACCGAAGCGGACGATCGTCCCGTTCCATTCCGGGGCATCGACATCTGCGGGCAGCACCAGGACGCCATCCTTCGGCAAACCCTGCGCGATGCTCACCTTCTCCCGCCGGATCGCCTCCAGGCTGCCGAGCTTCTCCAGATGCACCGGCTGCACGTTCACCACCAGCGCCACCGTCGGCCGCGTCAGCTCGGCCAGTCGCGCGATCTCGCCGGGCTGGTTCATGCCCATCTCGACCACCCACAATCGCGCGTCCGGTCTTGCGTTGCACAACGTCAGCGGCACGCCCCAGAAATTGTTGAAGCTGCTCGGGCTCGCGTCCGCGCCGGGATAGGCGGCAACGAACTCTTTCGTACTGGTCTTGCCGGCGCTGCCGGTCAGCCCGATCACCGGCGCATGGAAGCGCGCCCGCGCCGCGCGTGCGAGCGCCCA
>NZ_JAFAVV010000179.1 GCF_019242285.1 Bradyrhizobium sp. | reverse complement strand
CCTTCCCAGGGCGACAGGAAATCGAAGTCGCGGAACTCCTGAGGCAGCCTGACCGGCTGGTAGACCACCCGCTTCTCCGCGTCGTCGTAGCGAACCTCGGCATAACCGGTGAGCGGAAAGTCCTTGCGCAGCGGATAGCCCTCGAAGCCGTAGTCGGTGAGCAGGCGGCGCATGTCGGGATGGCCGCTGAACAGGATGCCGTAGAGGTCGTAAGCCTCGCGCTCGAACCAGTCGGCGCCGGGGAACACCTCGATCAGCGACGGCACCTGCGTGGTCTCGTCGGCCTGGGCCTTGAGGCGGATGCGGGTGTTCAGGGTTGGTGACAGGAAGTGATAGATCACGTCGAAGCGCTTCTCGCGCGACGGATAGTCGGCGGCCGTGATGTCGGTGAAGTTGACGAAACGGCAATTCGGATCGTCGCGGAGGTACTTGACCACCTCGACGATCTTGCTGGCCTCGACATCAACCGTGAGCTGGTTGAAGGCCACCTGATGACCTGTCGCCGCGCCCGGAAGCGCGCTCACGATCGTCTGCCCCAGGGCGTCGAGCTTGGTGTCGTCCATGACGTAAAACCTTAGCGTTCGATGGTGCCGGTGCGCCGGATCTTCTTCTGCAGCAGCAGCACGCCATACAGCAGCGCTTCCGCAGTCGGCGGGCAACCGGGCACGTAGATGTCGATCGGGACGATGCGGTCGCAGCCGCGCACCACGGAATAGGAGTAATGGTAGTAGCCGCCGCCATTGGCGCAGGAGCCCCTCGAGATCACGTAGCGCGGCTCCGGCATCTGGTCGTAGACCTTGCGCAGCGCTGGCGCCATCTTGTTGGTGAGCGTGCCCGCCACGATCATCACATCCGACTGACGCGGCGAGGCGCGCGGGGCGAAGCCGAAGCGCTCGACGTCGTAGCGCGGCATCGACACCTGCATCATCTCGACCGCGCAGCAGGCGAGCCCGAACGTCATCCACATCAGAGAGCCGGTGCGCGCCCAGGTGATCAGGTCGTCAGCCGCGGCGACGAAGAAGCCCTTGTCCGAGAGTTCGTGATTGACTTCGAGGAAGTACGGATCGTTGGCGCCGACCGGCCTGCCGGTCGCGGGGTCCAGAATGCCGGTAGCCGCGGGGGCGATCGCCGCGCTCCTGCCCGGCGTGGCAGCGGAAGGGCTCAATCCCATTCGAGCGCGCCTTTCTTCCATTCATAGGCAAAGCCGACCGTCAGGACGGCCAGGAAAACCACCATCGACCAGAATCCGGTGGCGCCGAGCTTGCCGAACGCCACCGCCCAGGGAAACAGGAACGCCACCTCGAGGTCGAAGATGATGAAGAGGATCGCCACCAGATAGAAGCGCACGTCGAATTTCATGCGGGCGTCATCGAAGGCGTTGAAACCGCATTCATAGGCGGACAGCTTTTCCGGATCGGGCTGCTGGAACGCCACCAGGAACGGTGCGATCAGGAGCACCAGCCCGATCAGAGCCGCCACCCCTATGAACACCACGAGCGGAAGATAATTCTGCAGGATGCCGGACATCGGCGCCACCTTCTGCTGCGGTCTCGGATGGCCGCAGATTCGTCGGTCTGGAATTGTTCTGAGCCTTAGCGCAGCGCAACAGGGGGCGCAAGACAAGCTATCTCGACGCTGTCTGCGGCGCGGGAAAACTTTCGCGGTGGCATCTGCCGGCCGTCGCGGCCGCCCACCGACCCGATCCATCGCACACGTCAAGTAGGCATGGCCCCGCCCGGAATCAACCCAGCGCCTTTTCCGCCCCCAGCATCTGCTCGGCCTTCCGGGTCAGTCGGTCGACCTGCTGCAGCAATATGGCAATCTCGGCTGCGTCCAGATGTTCCAGCAAGCGCTGATTGCGCTCCTTCGCGCCAGCCACGATCGTGTCATGCGCGGCGAGCCCGGACCGCGTCAGGCTGACCAGTGCCTGCCGGTTGTCGTCCGGATTGACCGCCTTGGCGACCAGCCTGCGCCCGACGAGGCCGTCGAGCGCCCGGCTGATCTGCCCCTTGTCCATGCCGACGGCCTCGGCAAGCGTCGCCACGCTCATCGGCGGACGGCGACCGAGCGAGGCGACCAGGCCAAATTCGACTGACGACAGTCCCGCCAAGCGCTTGTAACGCAGGATCGCGCCGCGCTTGAGCAGATTGGCGAGCACCATCAGCCGCGACGATAGCATCGCCGTGATCGGGGCAAGCTCGTCGCTCGGCGCGGGCCGCGCGGGCCTGGCCCGCTCAGGTGTCTGGCTCATCGCCAAGCTCTGCCAACAAAGCCCGTGCCTGCCAAGTTGCAAATCGTTGACATTGTCATCGATCTGGCGTCCCCTGCTTGTCTGGAACGTCTCGAGAATGACGGCCGGAGCAAACGGCAATGCACATCACCCAGCGGGATCGCGACCTCGGCACCGGCTACGCCATGAAGCCGCCCGCGACCCGGACCGACCTGACCGCCGTCGGGCGCGGCACACCGATGGGCGAGTTGCTCCGCCGTTACTGGCATCCGGTCGGGCTCGTCTCCGACGCGACCGATATTCCCAGAAAAGTTCGGGCGCTCGGCGAGGATCTGATCCTGTTTCGCGATCGCGGCGGCCGCGCTGGCCTTCTGCACGCGCGCTGCTGCCATCGCGGCACCACGCTCTATTACGGCAAGGTCGAAGATGACGGCATCCGCTGCTGCTATCACGGCTGGAAGTTCGATGCCGAAGGTCACTGCCTGGAGCAGCCCTGCGAGCGGGAAGGCGGCCTGTTCAGGGACAAGGTGCGCCAGCCCTGGTATCCGGTGCGGGAGTGCTACGGGCTGATCTTCGCCTATCTGGGGCCGGCCGAGAAGACGCCGGTGCTGCCGCGCTACGACTGCCTGGAAAGCATGGATGATGGCGAGTTCGTCGAGGCCGACGACAGCTCGATTGGTGGCGGCGGCCCCGCCATCATTCCGTGCAACTGGTTGCAGCATTTCGAGAACGTGGTTGACCCCTATCACGTGCCGGTGCTGCACGGCTCGTTCAGCGGGCCGCAATTCACCAACATGATGGCCTCGATGCCCGAGGTGACCTTCGAGATGTCGCCGCGCGGGGTGAAAGTGCGCTCGATCCGCCGGCGGGACGATGGCAAGGTCTTCTACCGCGTGACCGAGGCCGCCCTCCCCACCTTGCGCGTCGTGCCCAACCCGCGGGTCGCCCAGTTCGCGCGCGTCGAGTCGATCGGCTGGACGCTGCCGATCGACGATACCTCGTTCCGCATCTATGTCGCCGGCCGAGTCAAGAACGCCGGCGACATCGGGCGCATACGCTCGAAATTCAATGGCAAGTTCTGGTGGGACATGACTGAGCCGGAGCACCAGCAGTTCCCGGGCGACTACGAGGCGCAGGTCGGCCAGGGCGCGGTGACCGTGCATTCGGAGGAGCATTTCGGGCAGAGCGACCGCGGTATCCTGATGATCCGCAGGATGCTGAGCGACCAGCTTGAAACGATTGCTGCGGGACGCGATCCGATCGGTGTGTCATTCGATCCCGACGCAGCGCCGGTCGCGTTCGAGGCGGGAAATTTCATTCAGGATCCGTGACCCAATAACGGGTTCGAACCGACGGGATCAGGGAGGAAAGTCATGGTCGATCTCGCGCCAAGGGCGGGCGCGGAACCGGATGCGCGGACCGCCGCTCGATCGGTACGGCGCCATTACGTGCTCGGCGTCCTGACGATCGTCTATGCCCTCAACTTCCTCGACCGCACCATCTTCAACGTCCTGATCGAGCCGATCAAGAAGGAGTTCATGCTCAGCGACACCGCCATGGGCCTGCTCGCCGGCTTCGGCTTCGTGCTGTTCTACTCGGCGCTCGGCATTCCGATCGCCCGTATCGCCGATCGGCTCAGCCGGCGCAACATCGTCGCCGCCGCCTTCGCGTTCTGGAGCGCGATGACCTTCCTGTGCGGCCTCGCTTCCAGCGTCACGACCCTGGCGTTGGCGCGGATCGGGGTCGGCATCGGCGAATCCGCCGGCACGCCGGCGTCGCAGTCGCTGATCGCCGACCTCTTCGACAAGAACGAGCGTCCCCGCGCGCTCGGCATCTACGCCATCGGCACCTATCTCGGCATATTTCTCGGCTATTTCCTCGGCGGCTGGGTCAGCCAGCACTATGGCTGGCGGATGGCGTTCTTTGCGGCCGGCCTGCCCGGCATCGCGCTCGCCGCGATCCTGTGGCTGACGGTCGCCGAGCCTCGGCGCGGCGCGATGACCGAGACCTTCAAACCCGAACCGCTGGGCCCGACGCTCGGCTTTCTCGCCAGCCAGCCGAGCTTCGTGCTCGTTCTGATCGGCTTCTGTCTCACCACCTACACGAACTACGCCACGGCGGCCTGGATCCCGCCGTTCCTGGCGCGCGTGCATCATTTGAGCAGCGCCGAGATCGGCACCTATGCGGGCACCTTCAAGGGGCTCTGCGGCATGGCCGGCACGCTCATCGGCGGCCTCGTCGTGGCCAGCATCAGCAAGCGCGACGACCGCTGGAAGCTGTGGGCGCCGGCGATCCTGTCCGGCCTCGCCGGACCGGTGTTTGCGACGTGCATGCTCACCGTCGACTTCAGCACCATGGTCGCGATGCTCGCCGTCACCTCCTTCATGGTCGGCTTTCACCTCGGTCCGATCTTCGCCATCGCGCAGACCGTGGCGCGGCCGAGCATGCGGGCGCTCGCCTCCGCCATCATCCTGTTGACCGCGACCTGCTTCGGCCAGGGCATCGGCCCCCTCGCCGTCGGCATGCTCAACGACACGCTGCAAGGCACGTATGGCGCGGACGCCGTGCGCTATTCGCTGCTGTCGGCTGCGGCCACCACCACGCTCGGCGCGCTGCTGTTCGTATGGGCGGCCCGGTTCATCCGCGCCGACATCGTGCGGGCGGCGTAACCTCGCGTCAGCTTGCCTCCGCGCCATAGGTCTTCTGCCACTGGCCGCAGAAGCCGGCCTTGACCAGCGCCGCGCCATCGGGACCCCGGTTTTCAGAGCGAATGAAACCATTTTGGGGAACTCACGAAACCGGCCTGAAACAGAGCGGGCGTACCTCTAGCCGCCATTAGAGGCGCTTCAGACGCCTGGAGGCTTTTATGAATCATTCCATTCATTCCGCCGACCGCGCAACGCACCTGAAGATCATCATGGTGGCCCTGGTGGCGGGTGCCGCCGTGGCGGCTTTCGGCATCTCGGCGCGTTCCAACGCCGACTACAGCCAGACCGCCCACGTCATCAAAGCCGGCAAGCCGGTGGTCATCACGAGCTCGGACAGCTCGATGATCCGCTGAGGCGCGGGAACGGCAGAGTTCGTCCACCAAGCGATGATGGGCCGCCCCCTGGGGTGGCCCTTTCGATTTGAAATCATTGAAATGATGGCGCGAGAGACGGGGCTCGAACCCGCGACCTCCGGCGTGACAGGCCGGCGCTCTAACCAACTGAGCTACTCCCGCGTGGTGCAGAGACCTCCGCAGAGGAGGTGGACTTAAAGGGGCCACCTTTCCAAGTCAAGGATGTTGCGAAATCCCCGCCAATCCGGGGTTTCTGCGATGCCAGTGCAAATAACCCGCTATTTCCGGGCCGAACGGCGCCGTCATTCGCCCCCCGAATCGCCCAAGGCCTGATACGCTTTCGATTTTCCCTGAAACCATCGATGCCAACGAGGAGGGCCATATGGCGAAGAAGGCAGCCAGTCCAGCCACCATCACGCTCAAGCACCTCGCCGCGGCGATCGCCGAAGAGCAGGAGCTGTCCAAGAAGCAGGCCGAGGGCATCCTGACCGACGTCGTCACGCGGATCACCAAGCACCTGAAGAAGGGCGAGCGCATCCGCATCGTAGGGCTTGGCATCCTGCAGGTGCGCAAGCGCGCCGCCCGCATGGGCCGCAATCCCGCAACTGGCGAGCCGATCCAGATCAAGGCCAGCAAGAAGGTCGCTTTTCGCGCCGCCAAGGAGTTGAAGGAAGCGATCTGACCGGCGGCGCGGTCCTGCTTTCGATCCGGCGTCATTCCGGCTACGACGCGGCGGCCGGAGTGGCGCGGTCGTGATAGCGTCCTCCCCATCCTGATCCCACGAGCCGCAGTCTCGCCAGTGCCCCTCACCTTCGCCCATACCGTGACCGAGCGCTTCCTGCGCTACGTCACCATCGACACCCAGTCCGACCCCACCTCGCCCACCTGCCCGTCCACCGAGAAGCAGAAGGACCTCGGTCGCCTGCTCGAAAGCGAGCTGAAGGCGATGGGTCTCGCCGACGCCCATCTCGACGAGCATGGCTATGTCTATGCCACCATCCCGGGCAACTCGGAAAAGCGGGTCCCGGTGATCTGCTTCTGCTCGCACATGGACACCTCGCCCGACTGCACGGGGGCCAACGTCAAGCCGCAGGTGGTCGAAAACTATGCCGGCGGCGACATCACCCTCCCCGCCGATCCGAGCCAGGTGATCCGCGCGGCCGAGCATCCGGCGCTTCGGCACCAGATCGGCAACGACATCATCACCACCGACGGCACCACCCTGCTCGGGGCCGACAACAAGGCGGGCATCGCCGAGATCATGGATGCCGCACATTTCCTGATCAACAACCCAGAGGTCAAGCACGGCACGATCAGGATCCTGTTCACGCCGGACGAGGAGATCGGCCGCGGCGTCGACGAGGTCGACCTCGAAAAGCTCGGCGCCGACTTCGCCTACACCATCGACGGCGAGGCCGCGGGCTCGATCGAGGACGAGACCTTCTCCGCCGACGGCGTCACCATCGCGATCCAGGGTGTCAGCGCCCATCCCGGCTTCGCCAAGGGCCGGATGGAGCACGCGATCAAGATCGCCTCCGCCATCGTCGACCGTCTGCCAAAGGACACCTGCTCGCCGGAGACCACCGAGGGCCGGCAAGGCTTCCTGCATCCGGTCTCGATCCACGGCGCGCTGGAGCAGGCCACGCTCGGCTTCATCGTGCGCGACTTCACCGAGACCGGCCTGAAGCAGAAGGAAGCGCTGCTCGAAAGCATCGTCAGTGAGGTCATCAGGGACTATCCGCGCTCGACCTATACGTTCGAGGTCAAGGAGCAGTACCGCAACATGAAGGAGGTGATCGACCGTCATCCGCAGACGGTCGAGTACGCCATCGAGGCGATCCGCCGCGCCGGCCTGAAGCCCCTGCGCAGCGCGATCCGGGGCGGCACCGACGGCTCGCGGCTGTCGGCCCTGGGGCTGCCCTGCCCCAACATCTTTGCCGGCGAGCACGCCTTTCATTCGCGGCTCGAATGGGTCAGCCGCCAGGACATGGAGAAGGCGGTACAGACCATCGTGCACCTCGCGATGATCTGGGAGGAGCGGGCAGCGTAGAGACGCGAGAACACCGAGAACCGAAGTAGTCATAGGGTGGGCTAAGGCGCGTCAGCGCCGTGCCCACCATTCTTTCGTCAGCATCACCCGGAATGGTGGGCACGCGTTTCCTTCGTGTGTTGAGCTTGGCTGCGTGTGGCCGCTTAGCTTACCCTGCCGATCGGCCGGGATATCGGCGCGTCACTGGATCGCTGCGCCGCCTGTTGACGCTTCTTCCGCATCTGATGGCAGCTTCGCGAGTTCGAGCCAGAACTGAGAGAGGCGTCGCGCCATCTCGCAATAGGGCCCAAGCCCGAACGGCTTGGTCAGATAGCAGTTGGCGCCGAGTTGGTATGATCTCACGATGTCGTCGGAGGCTTCCGAGGAGGTCAGCACCACCACCGGAATGTGCCTGGTCGCCTCCCCCGACTTGATCCGGGACAATACCGCCAGTCCGCCGATGCGGGGAAGATTGAGATCGAGCAGCACGAGCTGCGGGAGCATCACGTCCCGATAGGTGCCGTGCCGCGACAGATAGTCGATCGCCTGCTCGCCGTTGACCAGCACGTCGAGGTTGGCGAGCACTCCGCCAACGGTCTCGAAGGCGATCTCAGCCAGGTGAGCGTCAGCGGGGTTGTCCTCGACCAGAAGGATGCGCCGCCTGACTGAGTGTTCATCCAGCATCCGCGTTCTTCCCGGCTCAGTCGTCGTTTCGAGGGCTGCCGGCTCGAGGCAGGTATAATTCTCCGCCATCGACATTGTTCCACGATACAACCCCGGATGGAGCACGTCCGACAGCATCGGTGCTCGCAAATGCAGGCGCGGCGGGAACTGCGCTTACTTGTGCGCCGATTTCCGTGGACCGACGGTGCAGCCGGTAGAGAGAGGCAATCTCGGCCACGCCCGGCAGCATGGCAGCGGTTGCGCAAGCTTCGCCCAGCCGGCTTTCCTTTGTCTGAATGCCGCTGGCCGCCTTTTATGGACCACGCCATGGCCGCAGTACGGCCCTCTCACGGCCACGCCTGCAACATCAAAGGCCCCGAGCACATCCGCCACGACGGTTGCGTGCACGAGGATCGGGTTTGGCGAACGAAGGCAGGCTTGAAGGTCTCCAAGTGGCGCGAGCGCTCGCGGCGCTCGCCGTGGCGTATTTTCACTCGCACGTCATCGTCGATGGCTGGCCTCAAGCCCTCGTGCTTCCGATCCCCGGCCTGAAGGAGCACGGCTATCTCGGCGTGAATTTCTTCTTCGCCATCTCGGGATACGTCATCAGCGCGGTCTGCGACAAACCGGGCTTCACGGTCGGAAGCTTTGCGATCCGGCGCTTCTTCCGCCTCTATCCGGTCTATTGGGTGGTCATCCTGGCGATGGTGCTGCTCAAGGTGTGCGGCGTCTTCATGCCGACGAGCTACAAGCTGCTGAACATCCTGTATTCGATGACGCTGCTTCCTCACGGCGAGGACGTGCAGCCGTTCCTCGCCGTCACTTGGTCTCTCGAATTCGAGATCATGTTCTATCTGTTGGCCGCGCTGATCGTTCCCATCATCGGCATTCGGGGGCTCGCTGCCGTCCTGCTCGGCCTCGTGTGCTGGGCCTACACCTTCGGGCAGTTTGCGTACTCGTTCCACCTGATCCGCACGCTGAACGCCGATTTTCTGGCGGGCGTCGCCGCCTATCTCCTGCGCAAGCCGCTCTCTCATGTTCCCGTGTGGATTCTCATCCCTTCGGGGCTGCTCGGTTACGACGCGGTGAGCGACTGGCAGATTCCGTTCTCCGGCTCCTGCGGCGGTTTTCTCCTGGTCTCCGGGCTGGCGAACGCACGATGGCGATGGCCATCGGCTCCGCTGCGCTGGCTCGTCAAGCTCGGGGACGCGTCCTATTCCCTCTATCTTCTCCACCTGGTCGTGATGTCGGTGTTCGCCAAGCTCCTGGATCGGCTTGGAACGCCGGCACCGTGGACGGCGGAGCCGATACGCTTCCTGTGTCTGGGGGTCTGCGTCTGGCTGTCAATCAAGGCCTGTCAGCGCATCGAGCGCCCGATGATCGAGCTTGGCAACCGGCTGACGGCACGACAACCAACTGCTCACCCGGCCGAGGTCACGGCAGGGCAGCCGGCGGAATGACCGGTTCGACCGCGCGGCGATCGCGATGCCGCCCGCTTGCGTAGTGATACGCAGCCGGATGTTACCTGCGCATTAGGCACGCCCGCTTCGATCGGGCGAACGTGCGCGTCGCCTGCAAGCGGGCGTTAAGGGAGCCGGCTCTCTCCTGATCGCCTATCCCGCAGGCTCCGTCCTCACGAGAAAGGGACAGTCCGGCACCGACCACGGAGGTATGCGTCATGGAGCTCTTTCATTCACAGCCGTCCAGCCCGAAACTGCTCATTGCCGACGATGATCCCTGCGTCCTCAGGGCGATCACCGAGCGTTGCAAGCTGATGGGCTTCGACGTGGACACCGCGAGCAGCGGCCTGCAGGTGCTGATCAAGGCCAGCGAGCGTCTCGGCGCGCAATATGTGCGCAAGGGGCCGAATTTCTGGAGCGACTTGGAGAGCGCGCTGGCCGAATTCCACCCACGCATGGTGAGCGGCAGTCAGCAGCCGATGCTGCCATTGCCCGAGGTGCGCAGCCGCCCCAGCGTGCTGCTGGTCCGGCCGATCCACGGCCATGCGGGCGTGGCCGAGATCGTCAGCAAGTCCGAGCCCGACATGCTGTTCGCGGCGCTCACCAGGTTCTGCGGCTTCGAGAGCGGCGTGCCGGAATAGCCTGGCGGCACCGGCCTGCGCGACACGCCGGCGGCCCCGGCATCAGATCACGATCTGATCGAAATCGGCCGCGATCCGGCTGTTCGCGAAGGTCTTCCTCGCCTCCGCCAGGATTTCCTCGTCGCCGTAGCGGCCGGAGATGTGGGTCAGGACAAGCAGCTTGACATTGCTGCTGGACGCGAGCGCGGCTGCTTCCGCCGCGGTGAGATGCCCATAGTCGCGGGCGGTGGCGGCGTCGCGATCGAGGAAGGTCGCTTCGATCACCAGGACGTCGGCATCGCGCGCGTGCTCGGCGAGGGCGTCGGTCGTTTCCGTGTCGCCCACGACGACGAGCTTCCTGCGCACCTCCGGCGGCCCGAGAATATCCTCGGGGTCGATCGTCCTGCCGTCCTCGAGCATCACCGACCTTCCCTCCGCCAGGTCTTTCCGTATTGGGCCGTCGGGCACGGCGAGTGCGGCAAGGCGATCCGGCCGGAGATGACGGCGGGCCTTGCTTTCGAAGGAGAACCCGAAACTCTCGGTCTCGCGGTGGCGGACCGGAAAACAGCCAATCGTGAATTCGCCGGCGTCGAGGATCTGGCCTTCCGTCAATGGGACGAGCTCCAGCGGGATCGGAGCCCGTCCCTCACCCCACAGCCCGGCGAGCATCCGGACGACGATTTCGAGCGTGCCCGGGCTGCCGTGAACCGTCATCACGTCGGCGCTCTGACGCAAGCGCAGCGTCGAAAACAGACCGGGAAGGCCGAGCACGTGGTCGAAATGGCCATGCGTCAACAGGATCCGGTCGAGCCGTCGAAAGCCGGCGCGGCCGCGCAACAACTGGCGCTGAGTGCCCTCCCCGCAATCGACCAGGATGCGGTGACTTCCCGCCTCGACGAGAAGGCCGGGATGGTTGCGTTCGGCGGATGGAACACTCGCCGACGTGCCCAGAAAAGTCAGTGCGAACATCGCGGCCGCGCCGCCTCCTTCTCCTGCGTCCAGAGCGCCCCCATCGCATGTGGAAAATGTGGTGAGCCGCGTGCGTGCCAGAGACTTCGGCGAGCATTTCAGTTTGTACGACGTGAATTCCGTCCCCATCAAGGCTAGACTTGCGCCATGCGCATCCTGCTCTCCGAAGGCTCGGGGCTCACCTCCCGCCAAGTCGCCGGACGGCTCGGGTTGCTGGGACACGAGGTCGAGATTCTCTCGTCCTCGAAACTCTGCCTGGCGCGGTTTACGCGGCATGTCAGGGTGGTGCACGAGGTCCCTCGCTTCGGCCTCGATCCCTTCGGCTGGCTTGCGGCGGCCGAGCGCATCGCTGGCGAGCGCAAGGCCGACCTGCTGTTTCCCACGCAGGAGCAGGTCACCGTGCTGTCGGCGCGCCAGAAACACCTGCAACTCGCCACCATCGTGCCGCCCTTCGCCAGCCTGGCACGAGTGCAGGACAAGATTTCCGCCTTTCGCACGCTGCAAGCCATCGGCGTCCCCCAGCCGCCGACATTCGTGCTCTCGGGCGCCGACGATCTGCGGACCGTCGCGGCCTATCCCGTCTTCGTCAAACGACCCGTGAGCACGGCGAGCTCGGGAGTTCGGCGCGTGACCAGCGCACGGGAGCTTGAAGCCGCGGCGCGCGAGTTCGGTCTCGGATCATCCGAATTGATCGCGCAGAGCCAGGCCTCCGGGCCGCTGGCGATGGTGCAGGCGGTCGCGGATCGCGGCCGCCTCGTCGCTCATCATGCCTGCCTGCGCATACGGGAAGGCGTCGGCGGCGGGGCGTCGGTGAAAGAGAGCATCGCCTTGCCTGGGCTTGCCGACATGCTCGCGCGGCTGGTCGCGGCGCTCGACTGGCATGGCGGCTTGTCGATGGACGTGATCGTCGCGGAGCGCGAGCCCGTCATCATCGACGTCAATCCGCGGCTGGTCGAGCCGGCGAACGCCCTTGCCGCCGGTGTGGATCTCGTCGCCGCCATGCTCGATGTCGCCAGCGATGCGCCCGCGCGGGCGCGACCCCCCAGCGGCGCGGGCATTCGCACGCGCCAAACATTGCTCGCGATCCTCGGAGCTGCGCAGCACCATGGCACGCGCGGCGCCGTGCTGCGCGAGGCATACGATGCCGCGTTCGCGCGGGGAGCCTATGTGGGCGCGGTCGAGGAGCTGACGCCGGTTGCCGGCGATCCCGTCGCGGCGGTCCCTGTGGTCACTGCGCTGGTTGCATCATTGATCCATCCGCCGCTGTGGCGGAAGTTTCATGCCGGCGCAGTCGGCCTGTACGCGGTCACGCCGGAAGCGTGGAACGAGATTCGGGCGGCCGCGGCCGCAGAGTGATTGGGCTCCTGGCTAATCCCGATCACGGGCCACGTTCGGCCGCAACGCGGTCCTGTCGTCGTCACGCCCATGACATCCAAAGGCCGAAGCGGCATCGCAACCTTGCACAGCGATGCGTTCCCTGCGGATTTCCATCCCTGCCCTGCTTCGCTCGTTGGGCGCCACGCTGCTGGCCAGCCTGATCACGCTGGCGGCGATCGAGCTCGTGCTCCGCCTCGCCGATTTCCGCGCCTTGCGGCAGGACGCGAGCGAGCGCTCGCTGACCTATGGCTACGACGCCGAGCTCGGCTGGGCGCCGGTCCCGCATTCGGCCTCCACCATCACTACCGCCCGCACCATCCATGCCGCGCACAACAGCCTCGGCTTTCGCGACATCGAGTTCCGGCGCGACGGCCGGCCGGTGGTGCTGTTCATCGGCGATTCCTTCGTCTGGGGCGTCGATGCCGAAGCGAACGAGCGCTTCACCGATCTGCTGCGCGCGAAGCTGCCGCAATTTGCGATCGTCAACGCCGGCGTCTCCGGCTACGGCACCGACCAGGAATATCTCTGGCTGAAACGGATCTGGCCAAGCGTGCAGCCGAATATCGTCGTGCTGTTCGTCTGCACCGACAACGACCGCCTCGATAACACGACGAACCTGCGCTATGGCGGCTACCGCAAGCCGTATTTCGAAACCGTCACGGACGGATCGCTGATACTGAAGGGCACGCCGGTTCCGAAATCTCTGCAGCTCCTGATCAAGGAAAACTGGCTGGTGCGGCATCTCTGGCTCGCCCGTTTCGCGGCGGCCACCTATGTGCAGGCGGCCTACCCGGAAGCGTCGGTCAGCGATCCGACCGAGCGGCTGGTCGGCCAAATCCACAGCTTCGTCCGCGCGCATGGCGCTCGGCTGTTGTTGGCGCTGCAATCGACCGACGAACGGCTGATCGCGGAGCTGCGGGCCGAGCGGATCCGCTACGTGGCCCTCGACGGTGCGCCGGCCTATGGGGCGCAATTCGGCGCGCACTTCACGCCGGAGGGCCATCGATTTGCCAGCCGGCGGCTGTTCGATCTCCTGAACGAGACGCCGACGGTCGGACAGAGCACGACGAATTGAGCCGCCGCTACGTCACGCGTGCGGTCACGATCCAGATCGATCCGGACAGCGGCACGCTCTCGCCCTTCACCAGCGGCGCGAGCAGGTCGCGCACCGACTGCTTCGCGGCTTCCCGCACCTCCGCCGGATGACCTTCCAGCGCCCGGCTCGCCGGCCCGATCTCCAGCGCGCTCTGCACCGCCGCCTCGAGCCCGCGGCCGATCGCGATGTCGAGCACGAGATCGACCCGCTCCATCGCGACGTTCCGATAGCCGGCCTCATTCAGAATTCCCTGTACCCGCTCCTGCGAGGCAAAGGCAAAAGGTCCGGGATCTTCGGGCCCCTGCGGCGGCAGTTTCGGAACATGCCGATAGACCGCCTGCAACGGCGCCATCGCCCAGGGATTGTCGCGCGGCTCGCGCCAACAGGCGAAGGTGACGCGTCCCGTGGCGCGCAGCGCCCGCCGCAGATTCGCGAAGGAGACGACCGGCTCGGCGAAGAACATCACGCCGAAGCGCGAGACCAGGTGATCGAAGCCTGCGGCTTCGAAAGGATGCACGGTCGCATCGGCGAGCACGAAATCGAGCGGCAAGCCTGTTGGCGCCAGCTCGCGGGCCCGCGCCAGCATCGGCGCGGAGATGTCGACGCCGAGCACGAACCCGGACGGCACGACCCGTTCGGCCAGCGCGATCGAAGTGGCGCCGCAGCCGCACCCGACGTCGATGACGCGATCGCCGCCCTTGGGGCCGATCCGCTCGATCAGGGCCCGCGACACCGGCGCCAGCAGGATATCCTGCGCCGCCTGCCGGTCCCGCCAGCGCTGGCCGCCTGGGCCGTTCCAATAGGCGATCTGATCGGCGTTCCGTTCGTGGCCAACAGGCGGTTCCATGTCGTTTCCGGTGTGATTGGTTTGCGCAAACGCGCCGGCCTCTATCCGGTGCGTTGCGATAGTGCCGTGCCGTCGGCGATCCCCGCAACCCCACCTTTGCGTGATCGCGGGGTGATCCGCATCGGCACGCCCTCGGCCGGACAAAGCGTCACCCGCTGCAAGGGCCAGACCCGGGCTTCCGGCATGAGCTCGAAGTCAAAATGATGACAGAGCATCGCGAGCACGATGCTGGCTTCCTGCAGGGCGAATGACGAGCCGATGCAGATCCGTGGACCGATGCCGAACGGCAGATAGGCGAAGCGGGCGATCTTCCGGGTCGCGCCCGGCAGGAAGCGCGCGGGATCGAAGATATCCGGCCGGTCCCAGAGGCTTTGATGCCGATGCAACACGTAGGGCGCGATCACGATCAGCGTGCGCGGCCTGACTGTGCGTTCCCCGAGACGATCGCCGCCTTTGGCCATGCGGCTCAACGCCGCGATCGGCGGATAGAGCCGCAATGCTTCCTCGACCACCGCCCTCGTCACGATCAAACGGTCGAACAGCCCGCCTCCATCCCCCTGCAACTCGCGGTCGGCCTCGTCCTGCACCCGCGCGCGCCACTCCGGCGCCTGCGACAGCAGGAATGTCGACCATGCGAGCGCGTTGGCGGTGGTCTCATGGCCGGCCGACAGAAAGGTCAGGATGTTGGAGCGGACCTCGGCGAGGTTCATCGCGCGCCCGGTCGACGGATCGAGCGCCCGCAACAGCAGCGTCAGCAGGTCTTCCGGCGCGTCATCCGGCGCGGCCAGACGTTGGCGCCGCTTCTCGATGATGTCGTCGATGATGCCTTCGAAATAGGCCATGGTCCGCCGCAGGTGGCGGCGCCCCGGCCGCGGCAGGTAATCGGGCATCCCCAGCAGGTCGAGCGCGCCGATGCGCCCGATCAATCCGAAATAGGCGGTCATCGCGATGCGAAAATCGCCGTACTCATCACCGATCCCATCCGAGAAGATGGTCAGCGCCAACACGTTCAGCGTCAGCAGCGTCATCTCGGCCGCCATGTCGAGGCTCGCGCCCGGCCCAAGGCTCCGCCAGCGCGCGACCAGGTTTTCGGCTGCCCTCAGCATCGCCGCGCCGAACGAGGTCACCGTCCGCCGCGCAAACAGGGGCGCGAGCATCCGCCGCTGCATCTCCCAGCGCTCTCCCTCGACGCTCAGCAGGCCTTCCGCAAGCCCGTTGGCAAGGACGCGGCGCTGGATCGGGTCCTTGCGGTAATTGGCGGCGTTGTCGACCAGCACATGCTTGATCGCGGCGGGATCATGGACCAACAGCGCGTCCGCGAATGGCAGCCGGAAGGCTGCGATCGGCTCGCGGAAGAAATCGGCGCTCCAGCATTCCAGCGGATTGTGCCTGAGGGTCGAAAGCAGTCTGAGGAATCCCAGGCGCTTCTCGGGTGGCCGCGGCGCGGGCGGACGAAATGATCCTGGGGCGCCTTCTGGACGGGACAGCATTACGCCTCAACGGAAATAGACGATGAAAGACGCCCCTTGTAGCCGAAGTTTCAGCCCATGTCGGCCTGCGGCGCGATCCGTCCACGGCGAAAACAAACGATACACTTTTTGCGTGTAGACATATCGAAAGTCGGGTTACGCGGCGCCGACGGGCGCGGTCGCCCGGTGCGGCGTGCGGCAGCTCGCGACCCGTAAAACTACCTTTCGGCCGTTAGCGGAAAATTCAGTACCCCGGTGAACGATAGGAACTGAATTTCGAGAAGCGCATCAAGGCAAACGGAGAGTGCAGCTTGTTCGGGGTAGTCCGGCGCCAGGCAGCGCCGTTCGATCGACAATAGCGACAGACGGCCATGGATGATGAAATCCGACTTTATGCGCGAATGAAGCCCGAAGGCAGGGTTTCCAAGCTGGCCAAGATCTTCACCGGGCCCAAAGCGCCGGTGATTCAATGCATCCTGATCGACTACTCCGTCGGCGGTGCCTGCGTGCAGCTCGAGAAATACGTTCAACTGCCCGAGCGCTTCGAGCTGCTGTATGGCACGACCAGGAAGCGGTGCCGGATGGTATGGATGCGCGGCCTGCGGGTCGGCGTGGTGTTCTGAACCTTCGATCCGTCACCACGGCTCGGTGAAGCTTTCGCCGACCGCAAGCGTCGTCCAGCGTTCGCTCAGCCGCTGAAACTCCCGCCGGATTTCCGCGCGCTTGCGCTCGGAATACTCCGCCCGCTCGCGCGGCGGCATGCGGGCCAGCATGCCGGCTGCGCCTTCCCTCATCCCAACCGCCCGCGCCCTCGATTCCGGCCGATCCGAGTGCGCCAGCCAGTCGTGCCAGCACACATAGGTCGCCCGTTCCGATCGCGCGTAGTCGTCGGCAAGTGATGGCATCAGCCGCCCGTCCCTCGCCGCCCGCTTGCGCCGCCGCCGTGAGGCCTCACGCGCATCGCCGCCGGTGGCCGTCGCGTGGAACGTTCCGGCGGTGCCGCCCGCGGCGAGGCGGCCGAAAATGCCACCCTCGATCCCGAGGCACCTTTCGACGATGAAGTGCTGCAGGTCGTGGGGCATCAACGGATCGTAGCCAGGCGCCGGATCCATCTGTACCGCCTGTCCATCGGCGGTCGTCGCCCGCACGGCGTAGCGGCGCTCTCCGGTCCGGATGAACGTCACCGACATCGGCTTGCGCTGCTTGGTCCTCATGGCCCTGCCGCTGTTGCTCGCCGGCCCGCGGGGATGCGGGCGCTTCTTGGTCCACTTGGCATTCATTCACTATGGTGCTTAACGTGCAGAATCAGGTAACATATTACTCTGAACCGCCATCGAAAGCTCTCGCAGCCTCATTTCCATACCATTGAAGCACGGCGAAAATGAACCCGCTGGACCGCCATGCCGCGGCCGAGGAAGCCTCCGCAGAGCCAGACCGCGCCAACAGCCCCGCGACACTCTACCAGGCGGGACTCCGGCATCTGCATGCCGAGCGCTATCTCGATGCTCAGATCTGCTGCGAGCAGGCGCTCGAGATCGACCCGGACCACGCCGACAGCCTGCATCTCATGGGATTGTTGTCGTTCCCGCACGGGCTCTACGACGATGCGGTGGAATGGATCGCCCGCGCCATTCGCCGGCATCCCAAGCCGGACTATCTTTCGAACCTCGGGACGGCGCTGAAACGCCAGGGCCGGCACGAGGAGGCGCTCCGGGTCTTCGACAAGGCGGTGCAGCTTGCCCCCGATGACGCCGGGCTGTGGGCAAGGCTCGGCGATGCGTTGGCGGAAGCGAGCCGGCCCGCCGACGCCATCCTCTGCTATCGGCGGGCACTCGAGCTCGACCCCCGCCATTGGGAGACCGCACAGAAATGCGGGCTTCTCCTGCACCGGGCCGGGCGACTGGAAGAAGCGCGGCTCCAGTTTGAGCGTTTGGCGGAGATGCCGGCCGGCGCCTCCGCATCGGTCCAGCCCCACGAGGTCCGCGCTTACCTGGGCTCGGTGCTGGTCGACCTGAGACGCTTCGATCAGGCACTCGTGCACTACCTCAAGGCAATCGAGATCAAGCCGGACCATGTCGCGGCGCTCAACGACGCGGGCCTGGCCCTCACCAGCCTGAGGCGTCCCGGGGAGGCGCTGGAATTGTTCGCGCGCGCGCTCTCGATCGCGCCCGATCTCGCCGAGCTGTTCAACAACAAGGCGAACGCGCTCAAGGCGCTTGGCCGTCTCGACGACGCGCTCGCCTGCTACCGGCGCGCGATCGCGCTGAAGCCCGATTATGCGGAGGCCCACAACAACCTCGGCGCCTGCCTCGCCGAGCAATTGAGGATCCGGGAGGCGCTGCCCTGCTATCGCCGGGCGCTGGCGCTGCGGCCGGACTATCCCGAGGCGCATTGGAATCTGGCGGTCAACCGGCTCCTGGCCGGCGACCTCCGCACCGGCTGGATCGAAGCGGAATGGCGCCGGACAGCCCAGTCGTTCGGCCCCTCCCGGCCCGACATCGCGCGGAAGCGGTGGCTCGGCGCCGAGCCTGTGGAAGGCAAGACCGTGCTGGTCCACAGCGACCAGGGGCTCGGCGATGCCATTCAGTTCTGCCGCTATCTGCCGCTGCTGGCGGCGCGGGGGGCCCGGATCGTCCTCGAAGTCCAGCCGGCGCTCCGCGAGCTGCTGGCGCCGATGCCGGGCGTGGCGCAGATCATTGCCGAAGGCGAGCCACGGCCCGATTTCGATCTCACCTGCCCCATCACCAGCCTGCCGCTTGCGTTCGACACCACGCTCGAGACGATTCCGTCGGCCGTGCCGTATCTCTCGGCGGGCAAACGTGCCGGCGCCTGGAAGCGCCGGCTCGGCGCGACGACGCCGCGCATCGGAATCGCCTGGTCGGGAAATCCGAAGCACGCCAACGACCACAATCGTTCCATGTCGCTGCGAACGCTGCTGCCGCTGTTCGATGGCGGGGCGCAATTCGTCAGCCTGCAGAAGGAGGTCCGCGCGGACGATTGGGCCGTGCTGCGATGGCAGGAGCAGGTGCTCGACGCAAGCCCCTGGCTGACGAGCTTTGCCAAGAGCGCGGCCTTGATCAGCCAGCTCGACCTCGTGATTTCGGTCGACACCAGCGTGGCGCATCTGGCCGGCGCGCTCGGCCGTCCGGTCTGGATCCTGCTGCCCTACGTACCGGACTGGCGCTGGCTGCTCGACCGCGACGACACGCCCTGGTATCCGACCGCCCGCCTGTTCCGGCAGGACGAAAGTCGCGACTACACCGGCGTCGTCGCGCGGCTGCGGCGAGAGCTCGGTCGATGGATGGGGGCGCGGAAGTACAACTAGCCTCCGAACGCGGGTGCCGAGCACCACGACTCCGAGATTCCGCATGTCGGCCCTCCTC
>NZ_JAFAVV010000141.1 GCF_019242285.1 Bradyrhizobium sp. | reverse complement strand
CCAGCAACGCGTTCTTATAGTCGAGCGCGCGCAGCAGGGCGGCGAAGGCGTCGGCGTTCATGATCGACTCGGTCGGTGCGTCGAAGCTGATGTCGGATTCGCCGCAGTTGACTCGATCCCAGACGAGCACGCGATAGTCGCCGCCCTTGACCAGCTCTGCGGCGAGTTCGCGCAAGCCCGGGGTGTCCTTCGAGAAGCGACCGCCGGCGGTGATCGCGATATTCTTCGTACCGCTGCCGATGATGTCATAGGCGATGCTGAGCCCGTTTACGTCAACCTTGGCCATGGCTGTTCCTCTTCGCGCCCCTATTCTGCGGGGAGCCCTTGATGCTCAGCGCAAAAATCAGGCTTGCACTGCTTCGCGATGGGTATTACTATGTAATACATAATATCTACTAGTGATACGATCCTAGGGAGTCGCACAGTGTCGGTCAAGCGCAGCCAGAGCGCGTCGCGCGTGCTCCTTGCCCTCGAAAGGATCGCCGAGCATCAGCCGATCGGGGTCAGCGCGCTGGCCAAGCTGCTCGACGACGACAAGAGCGCGGTGCAGCGCGCGATCATGACGCTCGCTGACGACGGATGGATTCGCATGGCCGCAGGCACGCCGACCCGCTGGGAGCTGACCGCGCATATCCATGCGGTGGCACAGATGGGCCGCGGTAGCGACGACCTTCGCCAGCGCGTCCGCGGCGCGCTCGAAATGCTGCGGAATGAATCGCAGGAGACAATCCTTCTGACCGTGCCGGACGTGCGCCGTTTCGTCACGATCGACGTCATGCAGAGTCCGCAGCTGCTGCGCACCGCCCCCCCGATCGGCATGGTCGTCCCGGTCAAGGAGAGCGCCACGGGTCGGGCGATCCTGCCCTTCATGACCTCCGAGCGGCAGATCGAGCTGCTCGGCGAGAAGCCGGATGCCGCGCTGCTGCGGCATTTCGCTGCGACCCGCGAGAATGGCTATTCGATCAGCGATGGCGACGTAGCGGTTGGTTCGACCAACGTCGCGGCCCCGATCCTCGAATCCGATGGCCGCCCCGTCGCGGCCATGGTCATCTCCGCGCCGACCGACCGGATTACCCGCTCTCGCCATCGCGAGTTCGGTGAGATGGTGTCCCGCGCTGCCCGCAGCGTATCGCGTGGCGTGCCTGCCTGATCACGCGATCGTTAGTTCGCCTCGTCCACAATTGCCCAAATCTCTGCGGGCGTCATCCGGCGGGGTGCGAGCTGACAGGCCTTGCCGACCGCCGAGTCTGGCGAGGCAGGAAGGGCCCGCCGGTCGATGTTCCACGACGGGTGCGGGCCACGGCTGACGTAGCCTTGGTGCCTGACATGCTTGTCGTTCATGATCGGTTTTCCCGCCTCGGCCATTGCGTGGTGGCGCTTGTATCGGGCGAGTTTGACAGTTTCGCTTAACTGGGTGAGCCGGTCGGGCATTCCCTCTCGAGTTCAGGCGCAACAACGGGAAATGTGCGACGAATCGATCCAGGAGCAAGACGCCGTGCAGCAGCAGATCTGCGTCATAACGCTCGCCACACAAGACGCGGCAAGGTCGCGCCGCTTCTATGTGGACGGCTTCGGCTGGAGGCCTGTTTTCGAGAATGGAGAGATCATCTTCTTCCAGATGAACGGCCTGATGCTTGGCATATGGCAGAAGCGAGCGATGGAGGCGGACATGCGATGCGGCCGCCTTTGCAGCCCAGGCGCCTTTTCGCTGGCGCATAACGTTGCGCGCAAGGATGACGTCGATTCGCTCGTGCAGCTGTTGGTCGCCGCCGGCGGACGCGTCCTCCGAGCGGCCGACGCACCGAACCACGGCGGCTATCGCGGCTATGTCGCCGATCCGGATGATCACGCGTGGGAAATCGCGTGGAACCCGGCCTGGACGATCGACCAGGACGGGCTGGTCCGTTTCGGCACCTAGGTGGCACCGCGTCAGGCGATCGCCAGCATGGCCTTGGTCTCGGCCGGCGTGGCGACCTCGCGCCCGACCTCGGCTGCAATCGCCTTGAGGCGCGCGACCAGCTCGGCGTTGGTGGGAGTGCCGAGTTCGCCGAAGTGATAGTCGCCGAGGCCGATACAGATGTGCCCACCTTGGGCGATGACCTGCTCGGCCAGGGGGAGTATGCTCCCGCCGCCGAGCGTGACGGTCCATTCGCAGGCCACGTTGCTCGGCAAGAAATCGAGATACGCGCGCAGGCCCCTCGTGGTGGCGGGATGCG
>NZ_JAFAVV010000684.1 GCF_019242285.1 Bradyrhizobium sp. | reverse complement strand
CCGACCTCTCAGTTGCCGAATGGGTTATCGCGAGCCAGCCGCGCCTTCGCGTCATTGGCGACCGACAAATCGAAAAGCTGCTCCCGTGAAACCTTCTGTTCGACAAAGTGGAAGTCCTTCCCGCTCCAGAACTCCTGCATTGTCATGATCGAATCGACCGGTGGCGCGCCGTCCTCGTTGACATAGCTCCAATGGGGAGCGATCGCTTTGATCAGCTCCGGTTTGTTCAGCGCCGTGGTGCGCGCGAGGATATCAAGGACGTCGGTATGCTTGTCGGGAGCGACAGCCGCAGCATTGAACTCCTTGACACCCTGCAAGTAAGCCATGGCCCAGCGAACAACCACGTCCCGATTCTTTTGCAAATAATCCTTGCGTACTGCAAAAGCGGCAATTGCAGTGCCGGGCGCGACCACGTCCCCCGTGGCGATCATGGGGCCCCATTTATTGTTCTGGGCGAAGAAGCCGAACTGGTAGGCAAGATCGGTGACGTCGACCTGCTTTTGCCCGAGCATCTTCATCAGATCGGGCTGCGGCACGTTGACGGTCCACTGCACATCCTTGGCCGGATCGAGGCCCACCTTGGCGAGCGCGAGAGCGACATTGTACTGGTTGATGCTGCCGAGAGCTCCGACGCCGACGCGCTTACCCCTAAGCTTGCCGAAATCGGCCAGCGATCGAATGCCTTGATCGTACATCTCCTGGGTGACGCTGGTGACGGTATAGCCGAAGCCCCGACGATTATTTCCGCGGTCGAGAATGATTACGAGCGGCGCGCCTTTGGCGACGCTGTTGAACAAGCCGGCGGCCGCGGTCATGGCGGAGATGTCAAGCTCGCCCGAGACGATCGCCGGCACGGCAAGCGAGCCGTCCATGAACTCGCGATGCTGAATCTCAATCCCGAGCTTCTGGAAATATCCCTTCTCCCGCGCAACATAATAGCCGCCGCCGGACACGAACGGGCCATCGCTGACACGCACCATGTCCGCCGTCTGGGCATCGCGATTTCCCAAGAAATAGAACGAGGCAAGGGCGAGAGCGAGAATGGGACCGACTTTCATTGCGGCATTCTCCAGGCTCAGTGGTTATCGGGCGCAACCCATGGCGCGATCCTGGGATCGGCCCACTGCTGCAGCTTCATGATAGCGGCTCCCATGACTGCAAGCACTACCAGGGTCGCATCGGAGAATGTATTCAACCATTGGCGACGGCGGGCAATGGCGCGCCGTCGCCAAAGCGTTATGCCGGCAGCGTTGAGAGATTGTGCCGCAACGGCATGTTCGCCATGAGTTCCTCCTTGGGAATTCGTTTCTTAACCTCGAACTTCCCATTCTCCACACGGCTAATGTAGCAATCGATAATGCCGGCGTGATCTTCCTTCCGGATAAGCTTGTCGCCCTGCGGATGCCCAAGTGAGTTCGCCATCTGCATGCCTTCCAACGCTCTGATGACGCCTTCAATGTCCTTGCGGGTCTTATAGCCAGAGGCCTCGATGGCTTGCTTGATGGCGAAAATATCTTCCCATGCCTGCCAACCGTGGCTCTTATCCATCACGCGTGTACCACCGATTTCGCGGCAGTAGACATCGTCGATGCCGACGAGCTTGTTGAATTCCTTGTGGTACTCGTCGTTCTTGTGCGCCAGCATGCGCGGGAAGTTCTCGAAGAAATAGACCCCTTCCGCTGCGCCCTGGATGTCGCCTGGGTCGATCGACTCGAGGCTGGCAGAGGACGAAAACATCTTCACCTTCTTGTCGAGTCCCATCGTCTGCGCCTGCGTGTAGAAGGCGACCGACAGCGAGCCGATGAAGGCAGGTAGCACTACCTGGCTATCGGCGGGAATCTGCGCGAGATAGGGCACGAAATCCTTGGTGTCGAGCGGCACCGGAATGCTGGTGAGCACCTTACCGCCGGCTTTCTCAATGAAGTGCTTGGATTCTTGGTTCGTACTCTGGCCCCACGCGTAGTCGGCGTAGATGATCGTCCAGACCTTGCCGAAATTCTCCACGCACCAGGGCATGCTGGCGGCGGCGATCGAATAGGTATCCGTGCCGGTGCGGAAAGAGAAACGCGTACCCTTAGAGCCGGTTACTTCGGTCGCTTCACCGGTGGAGAAGTAGATCGTCTTGAGTTCGCTCGCAATCGGAAGCGCAGCCAGCATGACGCCGGAATGCACAGAACCGACGATGAATTCCGCATTGCTGCGCTGGATAAGGTTACGCAGCTTGCGCGCGCCGGAAGCCGGATTGGATTCGGTATCCTCTGTGACGAGTTCGACCTTGCGGCCGGCGATACCACCGCCCTTGTTGATGATGTCGACCGCGGCCCTGGCGGCCTTGTCGTGCCACACTCCCCACGACGAGATAACGCCGGTCAGGTCGCAGTGGTGGCCGATCACGATCGGCCCAGACGCCTGCGCGAACAGGTCCTTCGTGATGGTGACACTGGCTGTGCCAGCCAGTGTGCCTCCTGCGAGCGCGGCTTCTAGGAAACTGCGACGAGATATCCTGTTGTGTATCATGGTCTGCTCCCTTCCGAGATGACTGCCTTTGCTATGTCGACAGTCCGAGGTATCGATGCACGATCTCGGGCTGCGATTTGAGATCGTGCGAAACGCCGTTGTAAACAATGGTGCCCTTTTCCATCAAAAAAACGCGCGGGCACAACTTGAGTGCCGTTTCGACATTTTGCTCGACCAGAAGGATCGACACGCCGGTCTGATTAATGCGGTGAATCTC
>NZ_JAFAVV010000620.1 GCF_019242285.1 Bradyrhizobium sp. | reverse complement strand
AGTTCGCCACGCGCCAGCAGACCGACACCCAGCGCTCCACGGTCGCGCAGCTGACCGCCCAGATCGCCGCCGATGACGCCGCGATCGCCAATGCGCAGACCCAACTCGATTACACCCAGGTGAAATCGCCGATCACAGGAATCGCCGGCCTGCGCCAGGTCGACGTCGGCAACATCGTCAACGCCGCGACCCAGACCGGCATCGTCACCGTGGCCCAGATCGAGCCGATCGCGGTCATCTTCACCGCGCCGGAAGACCAGCTCCCCTATATCAGCGAATCCCAGGCCGCCGCACCGCTGAAGGTCGTCGCGATCACCACCGACGGCAAGAAGCCGCTGGCGGAAGGCACGCTCGCGGTGATCAACAACCAGGTTGACACGACCAGCGGGACTATTCGGCTGAAAGCGGTGTTCGACAACAAGAACCATGCGCTGTGGCCCGGCCAGTCGGTTTCGACGCGGCTGCTGGTCAGAACGTTGAAGGATGCGACGGTGGTCCCTGACGACGCGGTCCAGCACGGCACCAACGGCCTCTATGCGTACGCCGTGACCCAGGACAACAAGGCGGAGCTGCGCAAGGTCAAGGTCAGCCAGTCGATCGATGGACGTTCGGTGGTCGACGAGGGCCTGAAGCCGGGCGAACGCGTGATCACGGGCGGACAGTTCAAGGTGCAGCCGGGTTCCCTCGTGAACACGGCAGTGGCAAGCTCCGGCCAAGCGCAAGACAAGGTCAAATCTGAATGAGCGGCCAGACCGGCGTCAACGGCCAAGAAAAAGGGCGAGGCATTTCGGCGCCCTTCATCCGCTATCCGATCGGCACCTCGCTGCTGATGGCGGGCATCCTTTTCGTCGGTCTCGTCGCCTATCCGCAATTGCCGGTCGCGCCGTTGCCGCAGGTCGACTTCCCGACCATCCAGATCACCGCGACACTGCCGGGCGCGAGCCCCGAGACGATGGCTTCCTCGGTCGCTCAGCCGCTGGAGCGGCAGTTCGCGCAGATTCCCGGCATCGCCCAGATGACGTCGACGAGCTATCTCGGCACCGCGGCGATCACCATCCAGTTCGATCTCAATCGATCGATCGACGGTGCCGCCAACGACGTGCAGGGCGGCATCAATGCCGCCAGCGGCCAGTTGCCGAAGAATCTGCCCTCGCCGCCGACCTACCGCAAGGTCAACCCGGCGGATTCGCCGATCATGTTGTTGTCGGCGACCTCGGAGGCGCTGCCGATCACCACGGTGAGCGACGCCGTGGATGCCCAGCTTGCGCAGCAGATCAGCCAGATTTCCGGCGTCGCACAGGTGTCGATCGGCGGCCAGCAGAAGCCGTCGATCCGCGTCCAGGTCGATCCGGCCAAGCTGGTGGCCAAGGGCCTGTCGCTGGAGGACATCCGCAGCCAGATCGTGCTCACCACGGTGGACGCCCCGAAAGGCAATATCGACGGTGAGAAACGCGCCTACACGATTTACGCCAACGACCAGCTCCTCGACGCCCAGAAATGGAACGACGTCATCGTCGCCTACCGCAACGGCGCACCTTTGCGGATCCGCGACATCGGCCAGGCGGTGACCGGTCCCGAAGACGCCAAGCAGGCGGCCTGGGCCAACGGCAAGCGCGGCGTGTTCCTGGTGGTGTTCAAGCAGCCCGGCGCCAACGTCATCGAGACCGTCGACAAGATCAAATCGCTGCTGCCGCGGCTCGTCGCTGCGATCCCGCCGGCGATCAAGATCGAGATCATATCCGATCGAACCCAGACCATCCGTGCGGCAGTCGAGGACGTCCAGTTCACGCTGCTGTTGACCATCTTCCTCGTGGTCATGGTCATCTTCGGCTTCCTGCGCAGCTTCTGGGCAACCGTGATCCCGACCATCACCGTGCCACTGGCCCTGCTCGGCGCCTGCGCGCTGATGTGGGTGTTCGGCTACACGCTGGACAACCTGTCGCTGATGGCGCTCACCATTGCCGTCGGCTTCGTGGTCGACGACGCCATCGTGATGCTGGAGAACATCTCGCGCTACATCGAGGAGGGCGAAAGACCGCTGGCCGCCGCCTTCAAGGGCGCGAGCGAGATCGGCTTCACCATCGTCTCGATCAGCGTCTCGCTGGTCGCCGTGCTGATTCCGCTGCTCCTGATGGGCGGCATCATCGGCCGCCTGTTCCGCGAATTCGCGGTCACGCTGGCGATGACCATCTTCGTCTCGATGGTGGTGTCGCTGACGCTGACGCCGATGATGGCCTCGCGCTTCCTGCGCTCCCATCACGAGACCAGGCACGGCAAGCTCTACCAAATCAGCGAGCGCGGCTTCGATGCGATGCTGCGCGGCTATGAATACGTGCTCGACCTGGCACTCAGTTGGCGGCGCACCACGCTTGTGATCTTCTTCGCCACCCTCGGCCTGTCCGTCTATCTCTTCATCATCATCCCGAAGGGCTTCTTCCCGCAGCAGGACGTCGGCCTGATCACCGCGACGTCCGAAGCATCGCAGGACATCTCCTTCGAGGCGATGAAGGCCAAGCAGGAGCAGCTCGTCAACATCGTGTTGCAGGACCCCGACGTCGCGACCGCCGCGATGGCGATCGGCGGCAGCGGCCGCGCCGGCAACAACGGCAACATGTTCATCACCCTGAAGCCGCGCGACGAGCGCAGCGCATCCGCCCAGGAGATCATTGCGCGGCTGCGTCCGAAGCTCGCCAAGGTCGAGGGCGCGAACCTCTATATGCAAGCCGCGCAGGACGTGCGCCTCGGCGGCCGCCCGACCCGCACCCAGTTCGAATTCACGCTGCAGGACGCCAATCTCGCCGAGCTCAACGAATGGGCGCCGAAGATCCTGGGGAAGATGCAGACGTTGTCGGAGGTGCGCGACGTCGCCACCGACCAGCAGACGCAAGGCACGACGCTGGAGCTCAAGATCAACCGCGATACGGCCTCGCGCTACGGCATCTACCCTCAGCTCATCGACGACACGCTGTATGATGCGTTCGGCCAACGCCAGGTGACGCAATATTTCACCCAGCTCAATTCCTACCACGTGATCCTGGAGATCCTCCCCGAGCTGCAGGGCAAGATCGATACGCTCGACAAGATCTACGTTCGCTCGCCGCTCACCGGCGACCAGGTGCCGCTCTCGACCTTCGCAACCTGGACCAGCGTGCCGGTCCGTCCGCTCTCGATCAGCCACCAGGGCCAGTTTCCGGCGATCACCATCAGCTTCAACCTCGCTCAGGGCGTGGCGCTCGGCCAGGCCACCGACGCGGTGCAGAAGGCGATGGCCGAGCTCGGCGCGCCGGCGACGCTGAACTCGAGCTTCCAGGGCACCGCCCAGGCGTTCCAGCAATCGCTCGGCACCGTGCCGCTCCTGATCCTCGCAGCGCTCGTCGTGGTCTACCTGATCCTCGGCATTCTCTACGAGAGCTATATCCACCCGATCACCATCCTCTCGACGCTGCCGTCGGCCGGCGTCGGCGCCTTGGCGATTCTCATGGCGTTCGGCTACGACTTCAGCCTGATCGCGCTGATCGGCATCATCCTGTTGATCGGCATCGTGAAGAAGAACGGCATCATGATGGTCGACTTCGCCATCGCGGCCGAGCGCGACCAGCATCTCACCTCCGAACAGTCGATCCGGCAGGCCGCCCTGCTCCGCTTCCGTCCGATCATGATGACGACGATGGCGGCCATGCTCGGCGGCGTTCCGCTGATGCTCGGCACCGGAACGGGATCGGAGATCCGCCAGCCGCTCGGCTACGCGATGGTCGGCGGCCTGATCGTCAGCCAGGCGCTGACGCTGTTCACCACGCCGGTGATCTATCTCTATCTCGACAAGCTCTCCAACGCGTTCTCGCGCTGGGGCCGCTCCGGCAGGACCGAGGACGAGCACGCCGAGCACCGCGCGGTCAAGGAAGCTGCCGAGTGACTTGACTTCACGGATCGCCCCATGCAAGCACCTCGCTTGAGGAGCCGCCCCCGTAAGACGACCGCAGCGCCTGCCGTTCTCGCAGCTCTCGTGATTCTGGGATGGCCGGCCGCGGACGCCGCGCAAGGCCCGAAGGCCAAGGATCCCGCCGCTAATCCCGCCACCACTCCCGCGACCACGCAAACCGCGCCGCAGCCCGAAGCTTCTCCCACCAACACGCCGCCGCAGCCCGGATGGGTCGCGCGCTGCTCGAGCCTCGGGCGCGATGCGCCGCTCGAATGCGCGGTGGAGGAGACTGCGGTGCTCACCAAGACCGGACAGGTGATCGTGGTGGTCAACATCCGCGTCGCCAGCGACACCCACACCCCGGTCGCGGTGGTGCAGTTGCCGCTCGGGCTGAACCTGCCCGCCGGCACAAGGATGCAGGTCGATGAGGGCAAGCCGATCGATCTCACCATCCAGACCTGCGAGGACCGCGGCTGCTACGCCAACTCGCCGGTCGCGCCGGAACTGCTCGCGGCACTGAAATCCGGCAAGCAGTTGAAAGTATCGTTCCAGACGTTGTCCAAGGAAACGGTCACCATTCCGATGCCGCTTGCCGATTTTCCGGCGGCCTACGACAGGATAAAGTAACGCCACCAGCCTCGCTTCCGCCTGTCCTTGCGATCTCCGCGCGGCCTTCGTCCAGGATGCGACTATCGATGGCGGCCAATTGCGCCAAATGATGATCGCAATTATCATCCCGGTCGCCCGCCGAGAGTAGCAAGCCGAATGCCCCCTCCGAGCGAACTCGACTTCCCCGGCGTCACGCCATCGCGCCAGCGTCGGAGCCGCGAGACCACCCAGGCGCTGCTGAAAGCGGGCGCGGAGATGCTGCGCACCCACAGCTTCCATGAGCTGTCGATCGACGCCCTCTGCCGCGAGGTCGGCGTCACGGTCGGCGCCTTCTACAGCCGATTCGAGAGCAAGGACGCCTATTTCCAGGTGCTGCTCGAACTCGCGGCGCGCGACGGCAACCGCGCGCTGTCGAAGGTCCCGACCAACAAGCAGATCAGGAGCCCCGATCTCGCCCGGCTTTGCTTCGGGATCGCGCGCGATGTGACCAGCTGGATCCGGGATCACGAGGGCGTGCTGCGGGCGGCGCTGCAGCACAAGAACACCAGGCCCGACAAATGGACTCCGTTCCGACGGTTGGCGCGCGGCGCGGCCTCCCGCGCCACACCGCTGATCCTGGCCGCCATGGGCGATGGCGGCGACAAGGCCGCGAGAACCGCGGCGATCGGCTTCGGCTTCCAGGTCATGTTCGGCACGCTGGTGAACGCCATCCTCAACGACCCCGGTCCGATCTCGATCCGCGACAGCGAGATGGAGGCGAAGCTCGGCCATTGCCTGCACCTGCTGCTGCGGGCCGAAATGACGCCGCCGCGCGGCAGCTAACTAAGAGCGTTTTCGAGCGAAGTGGATACCGGTTCGCGTGAAGAAAACGCGTCAAAACAAAGCAGCTAGAGCTTCCGTTCCGATTCCATCGGAACGCAAAAAGCTCTCGCTAGCCTCCCAGATACGCCTTCTGCACCTCCGGATCGTTGGCGAGCGCAGCAGCGGGGCCCGACAGCACGCTCCTGCCCACCTGCAGCACGGTCGCGAAGTCGGAGACCTCCAGCGCCAGCTCGATCGACTGCTCGGCAAGCAGGATCGTCAGGCCTTCCCGGTGCAACCGGCCGAAGGTCTCGTACATCGATTCCACCACTGCCGGCGCGAGGCCGAGCGACGGCTCGTCCAGCATCAGGAGCTTCGGATCGCTCATCAGCGCGCGGCCGACCGCCAGCATCTGCCGCTCGCCGCCGGACATGGTGCCGGCGCGCTGGTTGCGGCGCTCCTTCAAGCGCGGAAAGATCTCATAGACCCGCTCGAGCAGCACGGCGGCACGTGCCTTGTCGCGCAACGGCGTGGCACCGAGCATCAAATTGTTCTCGACGCTCTGTTGCACGAACAGCCGCCAGCCTTCCGGCGACAGCGCAAGCCCCTTGCGCACGATCGCGAATGCGTTCTCGCCGCCGATCGGCTGACCGAGGAAACTGATCGTGCCGGAATGAAGCGGGATCAGGCCGGCGATGGCGTTCAGCGTCGTGGTCTTGCCACCGCCATTGGATCCGAGCAGCGCCACCACGCTGCCCTCCGGCACCTCGAGCGAGACGTCGGAGACCCCGATCAGGTCGCCATAGCGCACCTCGAGCCGGTCGATCTTGAGCAGCGGCGCCCTCATGTCACGGGTCCGCCCATCAACTCGACCGGCGTGTGCCCCGCCGCGGCCTTGGCGGCGCGGGGGCCGAGATAGGCCGTGATCACGGCCGGATTGCTGGTGACCTCGCGCGGGCTGCCGCGGGCGATCTCGTGGCCCTGGTGAAACACCACGACGCGGTTGGCCAGCGACATGATCACTTCCATGATGTGCTCGACGATCACCAGCGTGATCCCGGAGCGATGGATGTCGCGCACCAGGTCGATCGCGAGCTGCACCTCGCGCTGATTGAGCCCGGCCATCGCCTCGTCGAGCAGCAGCACCTTCGGCTCGGTGGCGAGCGCACGCGCGATCTCCAGCCGCTTGCGGCCGGGCGTGCCGAGCGTGCGCGCCGGCGCGTCCGCCAGCCGGATCATGCCGACGCGTTCCAGCACCGCGCGCGCCTTGGCCTCGGCATCGGCGCGTCGCTTGTGGCGCAGAAAGGCGCCGATCATGACATTCTCCTTCACCGTCATGTCGGTGAAGGTCTGCGGCACCTGGAAGGTGCGGGCGAGACCGAGCCGCGCCCGCGCCTCCGGCGTCGCCGTCGTGATGTCGTGGCCGCCGAATGACACCCGGCCCGACGTCAACTCGATGTCGCCGGTCAGGCAGTTGAAGAAGGTGGACTTGCCGGCGCCGTTCGGCCCGATCAGGCCGAGAATGTCGCCCGGCTCCAGCGCGATCGAGGCGGCATTCACGGCCTTGAAGCTGCCGAAGGCCTTGGTGACGTCGTGCGCTTCAAGGAGCATGGCTGGCTTCCACCTTGGCGACGGCCTCCGCCGGCTTGCCGCGGCGCTCCCACAGCCGGCCGGCCAAGGCGAGCAGGCCGCCGGGCTGGAAGCGCGCGATCAGGACGATGATCGCGCCATAGACCACGAAGGTGAGGCCCGCGCCCTGCCCGCCCAGCAGGCTGTTGGAGATTTCCTCCAGCGGCACCAGGATCGCGGCGCCGACCAGCGGCCCGAACAGCAGGCCGGCGCCGCCGAGCGCGGCCATGATCAGGATCTTCACCGAGATCAGAATGCCGAGGCCCGATTCCGGATCGACGAAGCCGAACATCATCGCATAGAGCGCGCCCGCGATGCTGGTGAGCCCCGCGCTCAGCATGTAGGCGTAGAGCTTGATGCGGCTGGTCGGCGCGCCGAGCGAGCGCGCAGCGCGCTCGGAATCACGGATGGCGCGCAGATAAAAGCCCATCCGGCTGTTCGCCATCGTCCAGGTGATGGCGAGCGTGATCGCGAGCACCAGAAGGAACAGGTAGTAATAGGGCAGCGCCGAAACGAACGAGAGATCGAAGACGTTGCGCGGCACGGCCGGGCCACTCAGGCCGGGGGACGCGCCGAGATAGTCGGTGTTGGTGACGATCAGCCGCACGGTCTCGGCGACCGCGATCGTCGCCATGCTGAAATAATGTCCCGACAGCCGCAGGGTCGGCACGCCGACGGCTGCGGCGATCGCGACCGCCAGCACAAAGCCTATGGGAATGCCGACCAGCGGAGTCAGCTCGAAATGGGCATAGGCGCCCATCGCCGCATAGGCGCCGCAGCCGAAGAACACGACATGGCCGACCGAGACCTGCCCGGCATAGCCGCCGATGATGTTCCAGGCCGATGCCGCGATCGCATAGAGCAGGACCAGCGCGCCGATCCGCTGCGCGAACGGGTTCGACACGATAACGGGATAGAGGATGAGCAGCGCGAGCAGCAGCAGGGGCCAAACGAAGCGGCGCATCAGGCTTTGCCCATCAGGCCTTGCGGCCGGAACCAGAGAAACAGGAGAAACAGCACATAGACCACGATGTCCTGATAGACCGCGCCGATCAGATAGCCGGAGAGTGATTCAATGACCCCGATCAGCAGGCCCGCGACCAGCGCGCCGGGGATGCTGCCGAAGCCGCCGAGCGACACCGTGACGAAGGCGACGATTCCCAGGGTCTCGCCGACCGTCGGCACGATGTAGAAGAAGGTCGCGATCAGCGCGCCGGCGAGCCCGGTCGCGGCGGCCGCGATCCCCCACGCAATCGCCTGCATGGAATCGGGGCGGATGCCCATGAGCTGGGCCGCGGTCGCGTCCTCGGCGACCGCCAGCATCTTGGAGCCGAGCGAGGTGCGCGTCAGCAACAGATGCAGGCCGAGCGTGACCAGGAGACCGACGACGCCCGCCACCAGCCGCGCCGCCTCGATCCGCAGGCCAAGGAAGGCCAAGGTGCCGCCGACGATGTTCTGCGGCAGCGACAGGAAGTTGGCGCCGAACCACCAGAACACGGAATAGCGCAACAACAGCGCGAGGCCGAAGGTGCCGAGGATCTGCGCCAGCATCGGCCCCTTCATGATGTCGCGGATCAGGGCGAAATAGACGATGACGCCGAGGGTCGCCAGCGACAGGGTCGCGAGCGGTGCGCCGAGCAGCGGCCCTCCGCCGAGCAGCGTGTACACGACATAGGCGACGTACATGCCGAGCATGACGAAATCGCCATGGGCGAAATTGACGATGTTCATCATGCCCCAGACCAGCGTGAGGCCAGAGGAAAACAGCGCGTAGACGGCGCCGAGCAACAGCCCGCCGACAATCACCTGCACGAGAACAAAGGACATGGGGCGATCTTTTGAAAAAGGGCGGGATCAGGTCCCGCCCTTAGGGAGTCCGTCACCAGCCCTTGTAGGGCATCATGGGCGCCTTCGCGGCACTGTCTTTCGGCCAGACCGCGACGTAGTGCTCGCCGTCCTGCAGCTGGATCATGACACCGGACGCCAGGATGTTCTGCCCCTTTTCATCAAACTTGATGCCCTTGTAGCCCATCATGAGCTGATCGGGTTTCAGGTCGGTTGCCTTCAAGGCCGCCTGAATCTTGGCGGGA
>NZ_JAFAVV010000595.1 GCF_019242285.1 Bradyrhizobium sp. | reverse complement strand
ATGACGCGGTGATCCTGCCAGCGTCAAAGCCCAAGGTGATGACCGCCAAGGGCGTCAACGACTGCAAGTTCACCAAGGAAGAGGACGAGCGGCTCGCCTGCTACAACGGCTTTGTCGAGAACATGCCGAAATTGCCCAGGAGCTGATCAGGCGCTGGCAGGTATGCGTTAGAGCGTTTTCGAGCGAAGTGGATACCGGTTCGCGTGAAGAAAACGCGTCAAAACAAAGAAGCTAGAGCTTCCGTTCCGATTCCATCGGAACGGAAAAAGCTCTAGCGGCTCGTGGACGCGGTGGTGGTCGCAGCCACCCGCATCGACGGCGCCGCCATCTTGACCAGCACTTCCTCGATCGGATTCCGGGTCCAGGCCTGTGTGACATAATCGCGATGGGTGATGCCTTCGCCGGTCTCGACGAAGATCACGCTGCCTGGCCGTAGCGGGCCGTCCATGTTCTCCGAGACGCTGATGCCTTTGTCCTGCAGCATGCGCATGAGGTCGCGGTCATGCCGCGCGGTGTAGTGGGTGTAGGAGCTGACGAAGAAGCCGGAGCGATGATTCTCGATCCATGAGGCGAACTTGTCGAGCTCGCCATAGACCGCATCCAAAAGGATCACGCCGCGCACGCGGTCGCTGATGCCGCCGACCTCGAGGCTCCACGCGGTCGGCAGGAAGCCGCCGCTGTAGCCGACGATGACGATCGGCATGTTGGCGAAGGCCCTTGCGGCGGCCGGGTCACCGTGCAGGCGGGCGAGATTGTCGGCGGATTCGGCGATGAAGCGCTTGAAGCCGCCGGGCTGCCAGAACTTGCCGGCACTGGAATCGGCGGCATCGACGGCCATTTGCGGCGCCAGCAGCACGGCGTTGACGCCGGAATCGGAAATCTGCTGCGGCACCATCTGCCGGTCGCGCACGTCGCGCTCAAGCGTCGCGCCGTTGCCGTGGAAGAACACCACGATCACACCGGGCCGCTTGAGATCGAAGCTCTCGGGGATGTGCACCAGCACGCGGCTGTCGTTGTAGGTCTGGTCCTGCCAGAACACCTTTCCGGAAAAGCTGCGATGGCCGCGGCGGTCGCCTTGCGAGATGTTGAGGAACGGCGTGTCGGACGCCGGGTTGTTGCCGGAATAGGGGAATGCCGAGGATTTCATGCTGACCAGCGTGGTCAGCTCCTCTCGCGATGTCGGCCGCAGCTGATAGGGCAGGTCCGGCCCGAGGGAGGCGACCTTGTAAGGGGCTGGCGCCGCCTGCGGCGGGCGATCCGCCGAGAAATCCGCTGCCAGATGCTGCGCGAAGCTCTCTTTGGCGGTCGGGAAGCGGTCACCGAAGGAGGGCGGCGGGAAACGTTCGTCGAAAGTGGCGCCCGACGGCGGGGCAGATTCGTTGGCGGTCAGCGCCGCATTGGCCGCGAGCGCGCTGGGGTTCGGTGCCTCGCCGCAATGGCTGAGCACAAGCATTGCCGGCAGGAGGGCGCACACCATGGCGCGCCGCCAGCGGAGGTCCGCCCGACCATGGCGCTGCCGTCCGGACGTTGCCATCCGCCGAGCGATCCCATGCGCATGGAAATTCGGATCGGCTCCGACCATCCACCCTTGCCCCAAGTCAAGTCCACGCCAGTCGACCGGCTAAATTTACCGCGATGGCGTCAAGGCGACGTTAAGCATCCGGAAAAAGACTCCCCACTTCCGGAGGCCGCAAGAACACCATGAAATCATGTCGTGATTGTGGGCCATGGTTGCCGGTTTCGCAACGCCGCGATACCACGGGTAGTATTTTAGGTTCCATATTACCTGATTTGCGGCGCATTTTAAGTATTGCGTAACCTCGAGTTGTGGATTTTTGCCGTTGGCGGGCGAGGTCAGGATGAGTCCGGGGACAAGCAGCGAGATGGCGGCGTCGAACCCCTCCGGCACGGTCTGGCCTACGGCCAAGCCGGGTGTCTCGGTCGTTGTCGCGACCGCGATCGTGGTGGCCGACATGGTGGGTGTGGGTGTCTTCACCAGTCTCGGTTTCCAGGTGAAGGACATGCCATCGGGCTTTTCCATCCTGATGCTCTGGAGCGTGGGAGGCATCGTCGCCCTGTGCGGCGTCTTCTCCTACAGCGAGCTCGGCGCCATGTTTCCGCGCTCGAGTGGCGAATACAATTTCCTCGGTCGAGCCTTTCATCCGGCTTTCGGTTTTCTGGCGGGCTGGGTTTCCGCGACCGTGGGCTTCGCGGCGCCGGTGGCGCTGGCCGCAATGGCGTTCGCCGAATATGCCCGCTCGATCGTTCCCGAAGCGCCGGTCATGCCGGTCGCGGTCGGCGTGATCTGGCTGGTCTCGATCGTGCAGCTCTTCGGGCTGAAGCACTCCTCCGCCTTCCAGCTCGTTTCGACCTTGGTCAAGGTGACGCTCATCCTGGCCTTCCTGTTCGCCGGATTCGCCGTCGCGCAGCCGCAACCGATCTCGTTCGCGCCCAAGGCTGGCGATCTCGCCCACATCACCAGCGCACCCTTTGCGATCGGCCTGGTGTTCGTGATGTACGCGTTCTCGGGCTGGAACGCGGCGACCTACATCATCGGCGAGCTGCGCACGCCGCAACGGAGCCTGCCGAAGTCGCTTCTGTTCGGGACCCTGATCGTGATGGTGCTCTATGTCGCCTTGAACGCGGTATTCCTGTGGACGGCCCCGATCGACAAGCTGGCCGGGCAGATCCAGGTCGCGAGCATCAGCGGCAGCTATGTTTTCGGCGATCTTGGCGGCCGCATCGTCGCGGCGATGATCCTGGTCGGGCTCGTGCCTTCGATCTCGGCGATGATGTGGATCGGCCCGCGCGTCATGATGACCATGGGGGAGGACATCCCGGTGCTCGGACTGTTCGCGCGCCGCTCGAAGCGCGGCGCGCCGGCCTACGCGATCCTGTTCCAGCTCGCCGTCGCGACGCTCCTGCTGTTCACCCAGAGCTTCGAGAAGGTGCTGGACTTCATCCAGTTCTCGCTGCTGTTCTGTTCCTTCTTCACGGTGCTTGCCGTCGTCAAGCTGCGGATCTTCAGCCCGGAGCTGCCGCGACCTTATCGCGCATGGGGCTATCCGGTGACGCCGGCCGTTTTCCTGCTCGTGACCGGCTTCATGATGTACTATCTTCTGGTGGAGCGGCCAGTGCAGGCGCTCCTGGGTATGTTGATCATGCTTTCCGGCGTCGTCATCTACGCGATCTTCCATAGACGGGCCGATCCCGGCGTCGCGATCGCCCCTCCGGGCCGCAACTAGCATGTTGCGCCTGGGCAAAATGGCGGTGGTCGCCCTGGCACTCCTGCTGGCACTGATCCTTGCCGCCGCCACTTCCGCCCGCGCAGCCGATGTTACCGCCGATGACACAGCCCGGTTCTTCGCAGGGCTGCCGCCCTCGGCCGCTTCACCGCTGGCGTCGCTCACGCAGGATCCGTCCTGGCAGCGTCATGCGCGCTTCTTCGATACCGCCTTCGCTCAGCTCGACCAGCGCCAGCTCTCCCGGATCCGCCACTGGGCGGAAGTCAACCTGGCGGCGCCGCGCCCGACCATGTTCTACATGTTCTCGGGGCCGGATTTCCTCTACGCCGATGCGTTCTACGGCAAGGCGACAACTTATGTGCTGAGTGCGCTGGAACCGCCGGGCGCGGTTCCCGATCTGACCAGACTGCCGCGCGGCGAGGTCGATGCGGCGCTGCACGACGTCGAGCGCTCGTTGAGCTCGATCCTGAGCTTCAGCTTCTTCATCACCAAGCAGATGAAGACGGATCTGCATGCCGGCCAGCTCAGCGGCACTCTGCCGATCCTCTACGTCTTCCTGGCGCGGTCCGGAAAGACCATTCGCAGTGCCACCTCGGTCGCCATCGACGAGAACGGGGCGGTGCACGCCGGCAGTGAGGATGCCGGCAGGAATCCGACGCGCGGGACCCGCATCATCTTCGCGGGTGCCGACGGGGTGGAGAAGACCCTCTATTATTTCTCGACCGATCTCTCCAATTCCGGCGTCAAATCCAGCGGCTTCCTGAAGTTCTGCGCCACGCTCGCACCGGGCAACAGCTTGCTCAAGAGCGCGTCCTATCTCCTGCATTCCGGCAATTTCTCGACGGTGCGCGACTTCATCCTCGGCAACAGCGCGACCGTGATCCAAGACGATTCCGGCATTCCGCTCGCCGATTACAGCCGCAAGCACTGGCGGTTCTTTCCGTTCGGGCGCTATGCGGGTCCAATCGAGAAATTTCCGGGGCGGTACCAGGAGCAATATGGCGAGCTGTTCCGGCGGGCCCAGCCGATGGATTTCGGCATCGGCTATCGCTGGCGCTCCCATGAGTCCAATCTGCTTCTTGCAGTCCGCCTTGCGCCGAACGAAACGTCGCCCGCCGAGACCGCGACCTCGTCCGCGGAAACCACCGAGCCTCCGCCGGCGAAGCCGCATCCGAAGAGGCCTCGTCCGCCGGCGCTGGTCGAGCCCTACCAGCAGCGCAACGGTTTCTTCTGGTTCTTTCGCTAGCTTTGTTCGCAAGCCCTTCTTCGCTAGTCCTTGGCGGGCCCATCCATCACCAACGCACGCTCTGGCTCGGCACGATGAAGGATGCCGTGCTTTGCGGCACGGGCCTGTCGGCGAGATATCTGAAGCCGGCGACGATGAGAACGAGGAGGGCCAGGAGTGCAAGCAGGTCGATCTGTCTTGGATCGTGACCCTGGCGGCTGATTTTCCAGCGCACGGTTGTTTCCTCCCGGGGGAGCAACCCGTCAATGCAAGGCTCGCGATAAAGTTCCCATGGCCAGCGATGCACGCTTGCTTGTATGCAATGCGGCAAGCTAAGCCGTCCCGTGCAAGTCAGAGTGGCCCGTTGACGCCGTGCCAGCGGCCATAGCGCCAGGGCAGGTACCAGCGCGCGCCCGGCGGCGCCGTGAACGGCACGTTGTCGATGCCGGAGGTGCCGAGCGGATGGCAGCGCAGCAAGCGCGCCAGCGTCATCCAGCCGCCGGCCCACATACCGAAGCGGGCGATCGCTTCGTCGCCATAGATCGAGCAGGTCGGCAGGTGACGGCAGTTGTAGCCGACCAGCGGCGACAGCGTGTGCCGGTAGATCCAGATCAGCGCGCGCGCTGCGCTGCGCGGGAGCCCCAACAAGCCTGTGGCGAGATCGCGGACGGATGGGATTGAATGCTTCATGAGCGGATTGCTGTCGTATTGGGCGCGGGGTTGCTCGGTTCCGGAGCAGGGAACCTAGGGTTGACGATTTTGGCGCCACATTTCGAAAATATTACATGCTTTTGGTGGCGGCGCAGCAAAGCGCCTATGGACGATCCGTATTCGGACGGTTACGGTTTTCGTAACGCCCGGATGACGAAACTGCGGAATCATGTGATGCTACTGGTGCCACGGAAGAAGGGGGTCCGTTGAGATTGGTGAGGCCGTTCAAGTTCCGCGCCGCGGGTGTGCTCGGTGCCGCAGCCCTTTGTTTGGCCTTGCCCGGCTTGGTCGCGACGTTGGGTGGTTCGGCACGCGCCGGCGGAACCCTCGAAGAGCGCAAGCTACCGATGAAATTCGGCTGGGTCGGCTGCGAGCCGAACTGCCGCGGCTGGGTCAGCGCGGTCGGCATCATCACTGCGGACAGCCCCAAGGAGTTCGACGATTTCGCCCGCGGACGCGATCTCAATGGTGCCACCGTGGTGCTCGACTCGAGTGGCGGGTCGGTCAACGACTCGATTGCGCTCGGGCGCCGATTCCGTTCGCTTGGCATGCTGACGACGGTCGGCAGCACTCTGGTGGACCACGGCCCGAAGGGGGACCGCACCAGCGTGTCGCCGGAGGCCTATTGCGAGTCGATGTGCGTGTTCCTGCTGCTGTCGGGCAAGACGCGCTACGTGCCGGATCAAGCGCATGTCCGCGTCCACCAGATCTGGATGGGCGACCGCGCCGACGACGCCAAGGCCGCAAGCTATACGGCCCAGGATCTCATGATCGTGGAGCGCGACGTCGGGCGGTTGGCGAAATATACCTTCGACATGGGAGGAGCCGGGGACCTGCTGGCGCTGGCGCTGAGCGTGCCGCCCTGGGAAGAGCTCCACGAACTGTCGCCTTCCGAATTGCGCCTCACGCATCTCGTCACGGCCGATGCGGTGGCTGCCGTCTTGCCGACGAGCGAGACAACGGTGCCGGTCGCGGAACTGGCTCCCAAGCAAGTGCAGGATCGCTTCACCAGCCAGGCAGCGGAAGCCGAGCCTGGCGCGCCGGCCCCGAGATCGACCAAGACCGCCGAGGCGATCCCGGCCCGTGTCGGTGCCGTCGGGCCGGCGCAGTAGCAGCGCCGGCCGCCTTCTCTCGATAGTTCAGCCCTGAGCCGCAGCCGGCTGTTGTGGTCCGGCTTGCTCCTTGGCCTCGATCTGGCCGATCGCATCCACCACCGCGTCGAACGTCAATAGCGTGGAGGCGTGGCGCGCCTTGTAGTCGCGCACCGGTTCGAGCAGCGCGATATCGGCCCATTTGTCGTCCGCCGACGGTGGAGCGCCATTCTCCTTGAGCATCTTGCGAACGGTCTCGCGCAAGGCGCGCAACTCGCTCGCAGTCGCGCCGACGACGTGACGCGCCATGATCGAGGATGACGCCTGCCCGAGCGCACAGGCCTTCACCTCGTGGGCGAAGTCGGTGACAACCGGACCGTCCATCTTGAGATCGATCTTGACGGTCGAGCCACAGAGCTTGGAATGGGCGGTCGCGGAGGCGTCCGGCTCGGCCAGCCGGCCGAGCCGGGGAATGTTACCGGCCAGCTCGATGATCCGCTTGTTATAGATGTCATTCAGCATGGGATCGGGGTCTCAGGTTCGGCCTTGTTGAGCCTTGGCGGCTCTGGCCTCTGGCCTTATATAGGGTTGAAACCCGCGGGAATAACAGTGGTCCCTTTCTCAGGCGTCTGGCGGAAAGTCCGCCCCGTCTGCCGGTGACACTCCGGTCCTCGAGGACCGGTCGAACGGAGGTGACGATATGGATGCCTTGATCAAATCGATTCGTCCCAACAAGCCGGCCGATGCCAAGCAGCCCGAAGCGCGCCCGGGAGAGCTCGATCCTTCCGAGTTCCTGGCTGCCGCCGTGCGGCCGGACCAGCCGAGGCCTTCACGGTCCGAGGCCGAGGCCGCGGTACATGTCCTGCTCAACTACATCGGCGAGAATCCCTCGCGCGAGGGGCTGCTCGATACCCCGCGCCGCGTGGTCGAGGCCTTCGACGAGCTCTATCAGGGTTATCACCAGTGTCCCGCCCAGGTGCTCGACCGCACCTTCGGCGAGACCGCCGGCTATGACGATTTCGTGCTGGTCCGCAACATCGAGTTCACCTCGCAATGCGAGCATCACATGATGCCGTTCTACGGCAAGGCGCACATCGCCTATACGCCGGTCGAGCGGGTGGTCGGGCTGTCCAAGCTTGCCCGCCTCACCGACATCTTTGCGCGGCGCCTGCAGACCCAGGAGCATCTGACCGCGCAGATCGCCGCGGCCATCGACGAGATCCTCAAGCCGCGCGGCGTCGCCATCCTGATCGAGGCCGAGCATACCTGCATGTCGGTGCGCGGCGTCGCCAAGCACGGCGCAACCACCTTCACGAGCCGCTTCACCGGCATGTTCCGCGACAATCCGGCCGAGCAGAGCCGTTTCCTGTCGATGGTGCGGTCACCCCAGCGCTATTGAAGCGGAGCGGGGACGCTGCGATCGGACGACGCGCCAGAACAATGAGCTGGGGACCT
>NZ_JAFAVV010000575.1 GCF_019242285.1 Bradyrhizobium sp. | reverse complement strand
CGACGATTTCAATCCGGTGCCTGTGACCTCGCTGACCTTCATCGCGCCGATCGCCGACACGCTGCAATATGTGATGCTGTCGACCGGACTGACCCTGAATTTCGGCATCGCGACGGTTGCCGGCGTGTTCGCAGGCAGCCTGCTCATGGCGCTCGTCACCGGCCGTTTCAAGCTCGAAGGCTACCGGTCACCGGGTCACATGCTGCGCTCGGCCGGCGGCGCCGCGCTGATGGGCGCGGGCGGCGCGATGGCCTATGGCTGTTCGGTCGGGCAGGGCCTGACCGGAATCTCCACGCTGTCGCTCAGCTCCTTCGTCGCGGTTGCCGGAATTCTGCTCGGCACCGCCGCCGGCCTGCGCGGCGCACTCCGTGTTCAGCCGCTCGCAGTGGATGCGGCGCGCTGACGCGAGGTTGCGAGCCGCATCACCTCGAGATAGCCGGGCCGCACCTCCATCCGCTTGATCAGGCCCTTTTCGACCAGCAGCCGGTGCGCGTCCGGCAGGCGGTAGCACGGCAGGTACATGAACAGATGATGCTCGGCGTGATAGTTCACCCAGTAGGGCGCGATCAATGCGCGCTCGATCGGGTTTGCGAGCGTGGTGCGGGCATGGCTGAAGGGGTCCTCGCCGGTCGAGGTGCAGGCGTGCTCGGCGATGTTGCGGATGCGCGTCACGAAGGGCAGCCAGGTCGCCATCGCGAGCAGCCAGACGCCGACGAACCAGACGCCGGCGCCAGCGAGCCAGCACAGCAGAAACAACAGCGCATTGACGACGAGAAAGCGCACCGTCTTGTCCTTGCCGGCCGAGACGAAGCTCTCATGCGCGATCGACGCATCGCCCTCCGCCGGCTTGAACAGCGCCAGCAGCAGCGGCAGCCGCTGCTTGACGAAGGTCTGTCCGGTCAGGTCGCGGACCGCCTTGCGCCGGTAGCTGTCGGTGGTGACCGGAAACGGCGCCGACAGCGACAGGTCGGGATCTTCCGGCTGCTGGGTGAAGCGGTGATGCTGCAAATGATAGGAGCGGTAGCTCGAAAGATCGGCGCCGACCGGCACCGCGCACAGCCATTGCCCGATCCATTCATTCAACGTCTTGTCGGTGTGCAGCCCGCCATGGGCGGCCTCGTGCATCAGGATGGCGAGACCCAGTTGCCGCGTACCGGCCAGCATCACCGCGACGAGCCAGGTCAGGGGATTGGGCCACATCGTCACCAGCGCGATCGACGCCGCGATGGTGCCCCAGGCGTGCAGCACGAGCCACAGGCCGCGCCACGGGGTGCGCGAGGTCAGGCGGCGCCATTCCTCCGGCGTAAAGATGGTCTTGGGATCGATGCGCGAGACGGCGGGCATGGGCCTTTCCTCGTTTTCCCAATGCTAATTCAATCAGCGGCCTTCGTCACGATACGTATCTCCGAGGTCAATGTGCGGTGCACCGGGCATTTGTCGGCGATTTCGAGGATCTTCTGGCGCTGCTCCGCGTCGAGCGCGCCTTCGAGCCCGATCGAGACGTCGATCTGGTCCAGCAGGCCCACCTTCGTCTCGCATTCCGCGCAATCCTCGGCGTGGATCTTGCTGTGGCGCAGCGTCACCATGGCGCGCTCCAGCGGAAACGACTTGCGGTCGGCATAGAGCCGCATGGTCATCGACTTGCAGGCGCCGAGCGCCGCGAGCAGGAAGTCGTAGGGACCGGGCGCGGAGTCCATGCCGCCGACGGAGATGGGCTCGTCGGCCAGCATCTGGTGCGGCCCGACCGCGACCATGTTCTGGAATTTGCCGTTGCGGGTCTCGCGCACCGTGACCTGGCGCGGCTCCTCGCCGGGCGCGGGTGCCTGCGCTGGTGCCGCGGCCTCGACATAGCGGCTCGCCCAGGCGGCGATCACGTCGGCGACATAGGTGGTGTCGCGCCGGTTGCTCAGCAGATGATCGGCGTCGGCGAGCGAGACGAAGCTCTTGGGATGTTTTGCTTGTGTGAAGATGCGGGTGGCGTTGTCGATCGCGACCGTGTCGTCGGTCGGCGAATGCATCACCAGCAGCGCCTTGCGCAGCATGGTGACGCGCGCCATCAGCCCGTGCTCGTGGATGTCGTCGAGAAACTGGCGGGTGATCGTGAACGGGCGGCCGGCCAGCGCGACCTCGATCTTGCCCTCTCTGCGGATGTCCTCGATCTTGCCCTTGAACAGGTCGGTGACCTGCTCGGGATCGGAGGGGGCGGCGATGGTGACCACCGCCTTGGCCTCCTTGATCCGCCCGGCGGCGGCGAGAATGGCGGCGCCGCCGAGGCTGTGGCCGATCAGGATCGCCGGCGCCTTCTTGGTCTCGCGCAGATGGTCGGCGGCGCGGACCAGGTCGGCGATATTGGACGAGAAGGTCGCGTTGGCGAACTCGCCCTCGCTCGCGCCAAGCCCCGTGAAGTCGAAGCGGAGCACCGCGATCCCCCGCGCCGAAAGCGCGGCCGCGATCCGGCTCGCCGCCAGCACGTCCTTGCCGCAAGTGAAGCAATGCGCGAACAGCGCATAGGCTACGGGCTCGCGCTCGGGCAGGTCGAGCGCGGCGGCAAGCTGATGGCCGCCTTCGCCGGTGAAGGTGAATCGTTCAGTCGCCATGGATGCTCCCGTGAAAAACTCGAATGAGAAGGAAATCGCGTCAGTCGCCGGAATAGCGTTGCTCGGCCCAGGGATCGCCGCGGTTGTGATAGCCGCGCACCTCCCAATAGCCCGGCGCGTCATGCTCCAGGAATTCGATCGCCTGCAGCCATTTCGCGCTCTTCCAGAAGTAGAGATGCGGCACGACGAGGCGCACCGGGCCGCCATGCTCCACCTCCAGCGGTGCGCCCCACCAGCTATGCGCGAGCAGGGCGTCCTCGGCGGCGAAGTCTTCCAGCGCGAGATTGGTGGTGTAGCCGTCGTAGGAATGCAGCACGACGAAGCGCGCCTGCGCGCGGGGCTGGCAGGCGGCGAGCAGGTCGCGCGTCGCGAGCCCCGTCCACTGATTGTCGTAGCGCGACCAGGTGGTGACGCAGTGGATGTCGGAGGTGAATTGTGTCTGCTTCTGGGCCAGAAAGGCGGCAAAGCTCCAGAACACCGGCTGCTCGACCGCGCCATAGACGTCGAGGTGCCAGCGCTCGCGCGGGATGTCCGGCGTGAGCCCGAGGTCGAGCGTCGGCCAGTCGCGTGTGAGGTGCTGTCCCGGCGGCAGGCGCTCGGTTTCGGGACGTGCGATCCTGCCGGTGAGGAAGCGGCCTTCCTGTGCCCAGCGCTGCTTGCTGCGCGTCAGCTTGGAGTCCGGCGGCGGTTCCCGCTGCTCGGCCATTCGTTCTCGTCCTTCGTTCCGCGCCAGGCGCCGACCTTAGCGGACGGCTTGGCACGGAGGAAGCGCGAAAGCTGGACGCTCAGGCCGCTTTTCCGAACAGCAGCGGCAACTGCCGCGGGCCGCGCACGGTGCCCTCGGACCAGGTGACCTTGCCGGCCGGATCGAGCCGGAAATCCGGTATCCGCTTCAGCCATTCCTCGAGCGCGACCGTCATTTCCATGCGCGCGAGGTTGGAGCCGACGCAGCGGTGGATGCCGAGGCCGAAGGCGGCGTGGCGGTTCTCCTTGCGGTCGAGCACGACCTTGTCCGCGTCGGGGAACATCGCGGGGTCGCGGTTGGCGGCCGGGAACGACAGCAGCACCATGTTGCCGGGCTTGATCGGGCAGCCGCTGATGACCGTCTCCTTCATCACCTCCCGCGCCATGGTCACCGGCGAGTAGGCGCGCAGCAGCTCCTCCACCGCCATCGGCATCAAATGGGGCTCCTTCACCAGCCGCTCGCGATCCGCCGGCGTCCCCGCCAGATGCCAGAGCGAGGCGCCGATCGCGCTCCAGGTGGTGTCGATGCCGGCGATCAGCAGCAACCGCAGCGAGCCGAGCACGTGAGCTTCGTCCAGCGGCCTGCCGTCCTTGGTCCGCGCATTCATCATCGTGCTGATCAAATCGTCCGAGGGATGGGTCTTGCGATGCGCGACATGGCCGGCGAAATAGGTGTCCATCTCCTCGGCCGCCTTCATCAGCGTCTGCTGGTCCTTGATGCCGAGCTCGAGGATCTCGTGGATCCAGCGGATGAAGAGGTCGCCGTCCTTCTCGGGGATGCCGAGCATGTGGGCGATGGCGCGGACCGGGATGTGCCGCGTGTAGCGCGCCGCCGCGTCGCATCGGCCGTCGGCGATGAAGCCGTCGATCAGCTCGTTGCAGATCGCGCGCACCCGCGGCTCCAGTCTCTTCATCGCGTCCGGCGTGAACGGCGGCAGCAGGAGCTGCTTGGCCGGCTTGTGCTCCGGCGGATCGGAGGTGATCGGCGGCGCCTTCGCGGTCTGCTCGGGGCGGACGTCGCGCACGATCACGCGGCGCGAGGAGAAATGCTCGGTGTCGTTGGCGATCGCCCGCACGGCCTCATAGGTCGTCGGCATGTAGCAGCCGAGAAAGCGCTCGGTGCGCACCACGGGCGAGGCCGATCGCAATTCGTCCCAGATCGGGTAGGGGTTTTCCGTCCAGCGCGGATCGGTGTGATCGAAATCATTGACCCAGTCGGTGACCGGCGGATGTTCGGGCAGATAGCTCTCGGCATCGGACATGATGGGACTCCTGTTCGCTCGACGACGTTCGACACGGGTGCGGAGGATCACTCCTCCGTCACCTCGATCGCGATTTCCGGGCAATTGGTCTGCGCGAGATACGCCTTGTCCTCCAGCCCCGCGGGCACCACGCCGTCGCCGACCTCATGGGCGTTGCCGTATTCGTCGAGTTCGAACAGCTCCGGCGCGAGCGACTTGCAGCGCGCGTGGCCCTGGCACTTGTCCTGGTCGACGTGGATCTTCAGTTTTCCCATGGCGCGTGCCCCTCCTTGACGAATCGCGCGGCATGTTCTGCGCGCATCCCGTTTCCCTGTGCGCCGGTGCTGCCCTCGGCGCGCCGGCAAGTTATATCCTATTACATTTGCGCGGACGTTGTACTGTCAAGTAAAAAGATCGCGGTGGTGTGGCCGGGGACGATCCGGCGCAGGCCATCCTGCCAAGTTTGCGGCAGGCTACTTCCGCTGCGTCTTGGATGCCCGGGGCGACTTTGCCACGACCGACGTTGCCCAGAAGCCTTCGGCAATATCATCCCCGGATGCTTTGGGCTTTTTCCGTTTCTTGACGGAAGCTGTCTTTTCCGCCTTGTGCGGGCGGGGCTCGGGTTTGGCTGCGCCGCTGGCAAGCGCGATCAGATGTGACCTCGTCCACGCGGCCGAATCGGCTGGAGCCTGTGCGTGATGTGGATCGATTCGCCGCACCAGTGCTCTCGGGATTGCGTCAGCCAGATGTTCGAGGGCGAGCGCAAAGGTATCGGCGCCCAGCGCCTTGTAGATTCGCGTCAAGCGCTCGAGATCCAATGCCTGAGTCTTGAGTTGCGTTGCGACGATCTTCAGGGCTGCGGCGTCTGCGACATCGCACGATTCGGCGAACAGATCGGCATGACTGCCGACTGCTTTCAAGACAGCGAATCCATCCAGTCTCATTGCCATACCGCCTTCACCTCATCCGCGAGCTGCCCGTAAGACCTGGAAAGCGGAACCGGGTACTTCTGAAGATAGGTCTTGTGGTGCTTGCCCACTGACGTCGACACGGCTTGATTGTCCGGGATGACGGTCTCGAACAGGCAAAACTCGGATTCCTGTCTGGCGGCGTACTGACGCAGCAGATCGTGATACGCTTGCTGATCCTTGACCGGCTTTTTCCGGCTGATGAGCACATGGGGTTTGTGCCGCGAATTGGAACCGGCAGCGAGCTCGGGAAATACCCGCCGGACGAAGGCCTGCATGCCGTAAGTCGACAGATAGTCCGGAATGGTCGGGACGATGACGAGCTCGGCCAGCGACACTGCCGCCGCGGTGAAGGCCGAGATGCCGGGCGCGCAATCGACGATGATGTAGTCGAACTCCCGGCTGGCCGAGAGGAGGTCGGTCTCCAGCCGTTTCGTGGCCCGAGCTTCGATGGCATTCATTCCGTACCCTCTCTCCGTGAGCGCATATACGATTTCGCGTTCCGTGACCCTGAGATTCACCGACGATGCCAGCAGCGAGATCGGCAAGGGGGCCGCGCTGCGATGCGTGATGCTGCTTGCATTGTGATGTATCAGGTCCATCAGGGGAATCGGCTGATTGTGAACCAGACACGCCTCGAAATAGGCGTCAATGGTGCGATCATTCTGGATCAGGTCCGCCAGGACCCGGTCACCGGCTATCGAGTAGGAGGCGCTCGCCTGGGCGTCGAGATCGATCACGAGCACTTTCGCATTGTCGACGGCGGCCAGGGTTTCCGCGAGCGCGATAACCGTGGTGGTCTTGCCCACGCCGCCTTTCATGTTCACGACGGTAACGATCTTTGCAGGCACAATTCCGCTCCGAGCCCTCTGCTGGCGCGCCGGGGGCGCGGGCACAATCCAGGGTAGCTTCCTGATCCCGTGGGCAAATGCAAGCCCAACACGGTGGCGGATCAAATTTCGCGCGCGAGGAGCATGGCCTGTGCATCTGGCGCAGCCGCATGGTCGCATCAGCGAGGTTCGGCGCGATGATTCAGACCGGCTCCCTGGCCTTCATGGCGCCCCAGCGCATGATGGCGGCATAAAGCGCGTCGGGCTGGATCGGCTTGGTGAGAAAGTCGTTCATTCCGGCGACGAAGCTGCTCTCCCGCTGTCCCACCAGAGCATTGGCGGTCAGGGCGATGATCGGCACGTCGCGCGCGGGCCCGCCGAGCGCACGGATCGCTTTGGTCGCGGAGATGCCGTCCATCTCGGGCATCTGCATGTCCATCAGCACGAGGTCATAGGGTTTCTGCCGGACCGCGGCGACGGCATCCTTGCCGTTGCCGACGAAGTCCGCCCGGAGACCCTGCTTCTCGAGCAGTTTCGATACCAGCTTCCTGATGATGCTGTTGTCCTCGGCAACAAGGACGCTGAGATTGGCGGCGGCCTCGGGGTCGAGGACGGGCGCAAGAGACGGTGCGACGACCTCCGGCGGACCATCGGCCGCGCGACACTGCAGCGTGAACCAGAATTTGCTGCCGTGCCCCATCTCGCTCTCGACGCCGATATCGCCGCCCATCGTCCGGCACAGCAGCTTGCAGATGGCCAGGCCGAGACCCGTGCCGCCATATTTCCGCGAGACCGACGAATCGGCCTGGGTGAACGGCGTGAACAGCGATTCCCGGACATCCGGAGGAATGCCAGGTCCGCTGTCGATGACTTCGATGCGAAGCTCGATCAGCCCGCCGGCGACCGCACGGTGCGACGCGGCGACCCGGACCGTTCCTTGTTCGGTGAACTTGATCGCGTTGCCGACCAGATTGAGCAGGATCTGGCCAAGCCGGCTCGGATCGCCATTCAGATGGGCGGGCATGTCGTCACTGATCGACGTCTCGAGCTTGAGGCCCCGATCCCGTGCCTTGGGAGCCATCAGAAGCGCGACTGCGTTGACCGAGTTGCTGACGCTGAACGGGATCGATTCAGGCTCGAGCTGACCCGCTTCGAGCTTCGAGAAGTCGAGGATGTTGTTGACGACGGTGAGCAGGTTGCGCGCTGATTCGTTTGCGATGCCCGCGAGGCTCCGCTGCTCATGGTCGAGATCGGTCGCGGCGAGCAGATCGATCATGCCCATCATGCCGGCCATCGGGGTGCGGACCTCGTGGCTCATCATCGCCAGGAAATCGGATTTGGCCCGGCTCGCCGCCTCGGCGGCATCCTTGGCGACGCTGAGCGCCTCGGTCGTCGCAATGAGCTCGCTCTTCTGCGCTTCGAGGCTGTTGCGGGCCTGCACCAGCTCGGCGAGCCGCTCGGCAAGCATCGACGCCGCCTGCTCGCGTTGCCGGCCGATCAGGAGAAAAATGGAGACGATCACGACCGTCACCAGACAGGCGACCACGATCAGGAGCCTGGTTTGCTCTTTCCACTCGGCAAGCGCGGCGTCGGTCGCGATCGTCGTGATGACGACGATGGGAAAATTGCGCAGTTCGCGCGCCGAAGCCAACCGGTCGACGCCGTCGACCGGACTGATCGCGCGCGCCGTCGCAGGTCCCGGTCTTGCGATGGCTCGATTGAAAACCACTCCCCGGCGAACATCCTTCCCGATCGCATCGTCGGTGCGGGGAAGCCGCGCCAGCAGCACGCCGCTGCGGCTGGCAATGGTGATGGTGGTTCCAACGCCAAGGGAGAGCGTATCCAGGAATTTGTCGAACTGATAGGTATCGATGCGCCTCGTCATGACTCCGAGGAAGGCGCCGTTCGCGTTCAGCAGCCTGCGGGCGAGGATCGTGGTCGGCTTGCCCGTGATACGGCTGACGACCGGTTCCATCACCGTCGTCGCCGACGTCGTCTTGTCCTTGAACGACCGGAAATAGCCGCGATCCGCGATGGTGATGTTCGGAAGCGGGCCAGCCTGCGAGGTGTTGACGATGGCGCCGTTGGAATCGTACAGGAAGATGTCTCCGGTATCGAAGGTGTCGCTGTTATCGTCGGCCAGGAGCTCATGGATCGCCGGCGTGGACAGCCGCTGTCTGAAGTCCTCCAACGAGACGATATCGGAAATGGCCAGCCTTTTGGCAAGACGTGCCTGAGCGTCGACCAGATCTTCGAATTTCTGGTCGAAGTGTCGAGCGAGCAGAAGGCCGACATTCTCCAGATCACGCTCGGCGCTCACGATCGTCCGCGCGCGAAAGCTGTCGATCATGAGGGCGGTGCCGATCATGATGCCGGCGATCAGCAGGACGCCGCTCAGCAGGGTCCAGAGGATGCCAGGCCTGGTCGGCGCGGGCTTGCCGGTTGCCGGATCGCAAGGTCCGGGCGAGGCCGTTCTGGAGCCTGGTCGGTCGAGCGCGGTTCGAGAATTTTTCACTGTCACCCCCGAGACAGCGTGGGGCTTGAGTGATTGAAAAAGCCTTAGGGGCTGCGATCCAATCGCCGCTGCCGCGCTCTTTTGGTGCAAGATCCGCGACGTCGAGCCGGTCGCCGCGCTCGACCCCGCATGCGCACTGGGCTGCGATCCAGCATGGTCAATTTCTCGTTGCATTGGCGAAGAGGGATTTCCGTGATTTCACGGACTTCGCGCGAGCTGACGAGTTCGTAGGGCGGATTGGCGAACGCTGATCCGCCCTACGAATTGCGCGAGCGATTTGGCCGTCCTGTCCAGCCCTTCGGAAAAAAATAAATCGTTTGGCGATTTGCCGGCATCAGTCGTATCATCAGCGCCATCCCGCCTCCGATCGGAGGGGCGTTTCGCGATCGTCACGGACGTTGGAGGCGGGATGCGATGGACGTGTCGGTGCGCGAGACGAGCGCAGTCGACGCGGACTGCGAAGCCGTGTGGTCCCGATCCCCCGACGCTGGGATCAAGTTCTCGTGGATGACGAATCTGCGAGGCGACGGTGGCCAGAGAGCCCGGAGCACCGAGGAGATCACGGTATAAGCGTTAAAACCATCGCGCGGGGAATGCCGGGATGTCTCGGCTGAACCTGTGGTGACTGCCGCCTGCGTTTCTTGTTGCAGGCGGGCCATGGGCGAGGCCAGCGCCCGGCATTCCCTGCGCCCTCCATTCTTGAAGGGCGTTTCGCTCACGAAACCCGGATGCGAATCGCGGCGCGGGAACGCGGACTCATGCCCACGGGCTGTTTGGATCGCCGTTGGGAGAGACGTGCGCTGTGCTCGTTGACCGCGCTCAAGCCAAACGCCACCACGACGCCCGCATGGCGGGCATCGTAACGCGCTTCGGCGAGCATGGATGCGAGGCTTCGATCCGGCTATCGCTGATGGCCGAGGCCGATTCCGAGCTTGAGCGCCTTCTGTCTCAAGGAGCCCTCGGAGCGTTTCATGGCCTTGGCGATCTTCGCCACCGGCGTCCTCGACTTGGAATGCTGCTTCAACAGCTTGACATCAGCAGCGGTGTAAGGCTTGCGCGTCGTGCTTTTCTTCTTCGATTTGGCCACGTCATCTTTCCTGTGATTGGCACCCTACATAGCACGCTCGTCGTACGCATCAAGCGATTAGCAGGTATTAAGTCTCGTCAGGGAAGCTGCGTGTTATCTCAATTGGCTGTTATGAGCAAATCCTGTCGCGGCGGGCAATGTGCTTGGTAACATGGGAATTATCTCGCAAACCGTGGTAAGGTCGAAGGTGCGTCTCTTGCGCGCTGCTACTAACCTCGTGGTCCATGCCGGGCATGGATACGATGAAGGCCCGATGATGTCGATTTGCGTTTCGCTAGCTAAGTACTTGATCGTTCAAGAAGAAGTCTGGTGATGCCGTCCGAGCTGTTGCGCAAGTCACAGAATACCTACCACCATGGCGATCTCCGCGAGGCCATGGTGCAGGCTGCGCTCCGCGAGGCCGAGCGCGGGGGGCCGGAAACGATCAGCATCAAGGCGTTGGCGAAGGAGCTCGGCGTCTCGCAGCCGGCGCCCTATCGGCACTTCGCCGATCGCGAGGCGCTGCTGGTCGCGGTCACCGCCGAGGCCTTCCGGCAATTCGGTGCGGTGCTGCGCGAGGCGATCAGGAAGCCGTCGAGGCGAACGAGATTGTCGCGCATCGCGCGCGCCACGCTCGATTTCGGCCTGAAGCGCAATGGCATCTACCGCTTGATGTTCGCGACGCGGGCCAAGGCGGGCGCGCCTTCGGGCAGCGAGCTGCATCAGGCGGCGGGGGAAACATTCGAGCTGGTGCTCGAGGCGCTCGGGCCGCCGGTGCCGGGTTTCCTGCGCGAGCGCCACGCGCTTGCGATCTGGAGCGGGGTGCATGGCGTCGTGATGCTGGCGGAGCAGGGCCTTCTGACCGGCACCGTGGCACGCATCTCGGTCGAGGAACTGGTCGAGGACATGGTACGCCAGACCGAGCTCGCGCATGCGCTTGCCGTCAAGGACGCGCAAGGAGGCGAATGACTCGCGTTGGTTGTTACGCCGCGGGCGGCCGTGGGTCGATCGGCGTGGCGCCGCGCAGACCCAGAATATCTTCCAGCATCCGGGCGCCGGCAAGCAGCGCCGCCTCGCCGCGCGGCGGCGCCACCATCTGCAGTCCGATCGGAAGGCCCGAAGCGGTGAAGCCGCAGGGGAGCGACAGCGCCGGGCAGCAGGCCAGCGTGATCGCATAGGCGATGCCGAGCCATTCGACGTAGTTGTCGAACTTTCGGCCGTCGCACTCGGCGACGTAACGGTTCTCAATCGGGAAAGGCGACACGACGGTCGCGGGGCAGAGCAGGAGGTCGTAGGTCTTGAAGAATTCCACTGCGCGCGCCGTCATCGCGATGCGCTGCGCCTCGGCGCGTTCGATCTGCTCGATGGTGAGGTTGAGGCCCTGCTCGATGTTCCAGATCACCTCGGGCTTGAGCAGGTCGCGCCTCGTGCGCAACAGCCGCGCCTTGGTGATGGCGAAATCGAGGGCACGCAGCACATGGAAGCATTCATGAGCCTCGCGCAGGTCGGGATGCGCTTCCTCGACGACGACGCCTGCGTCCGCGAGGCGTTCCGCGGCCTTGCGTGTGACGGTCTTGACCTCTACGTCCACCGGCGTGATGCCGAGATCGGGCGAATAGGCGACGCGCTTCGGTTTCTTTCCCGAGCGCGCCGCCGACAGGAACGGGATGGCCGGCGAGGGCAGCGACAGCGGATCGTCGGCATATTCACCGGTCATGGCGTCCAGCAGCAGCGCGAGGTCCTCGACATTGCGCGCCATCGGGCCGTGCACGGTGAGATTGCGGTCGATCGTTCCTATGAGCGTGTGCGCCACGCGTCCGATGCTCGGGCGCATGCCGACGATGCCGCAGAAGCTCGCGGGGTTGCGCAACGAGCCGCCCATGTCGGTGCCGTGCGCGAGCCAGGCCATGCCGGTCGCCAGCGCAACCGCCGCGCCGCCGGAGGAGCCCGCCGCGCTCCTCGATGTGTTCCAGGGATTGAGGGTGGCGCCGAACACCTCGTTGAAGGTGTTGGCGCCGGCGCCGAACTCCGGCGTGTTCGACTTCGCATAGACCACGCCGCCATTGCTCTCGATATTTTCGACGACGATATCCGATTTCGCCGAGACGGCGTCCTTGAAGATCGGGGAGCCCTGCGTGTTGCGCACGCCCTCGACGTCGAACAGGTCCTTGATCGGGATCGGCAGCCCTGCGAGCAGGCCGCGCTCGCCGGCCGGTTTCCGCATCAGGGCCCTGGCATGATCTCGCGCGCGATCGAAGCAAAGGATCGGCAGCGCGTTGACCTGGCCATCGACCGCGGCGATCCGCGCTTCCAGCACGTCGAGCAGCTCGAGCGGCGTGATCTCGCCGGCCCTGAGCTTGTCGACGACGGCGCATGCGGTTGCGCGGGTCAATTCGCAGATCAATTCCTGGGCAGCCAATGTCGTTCTCCCGATCGATCGGCTCATGCTACAGGTCTTAGGCCATTTGGCGGCAGGCTGGCAACGCACGCTTTCGGAGGTTTGACATGACGACGCCGTTCGATGCGCCCGACTGGCGCAAGCTCAGCCGCGAAGACCTGGATCGTGGCCTGAACAACAGCGAGGCGGTGGCCGGCAGTGCCGCGATCGTCGCCGGCTGGGAAGAGCGTTCGGCCACTTCGCGTTCGCGCGCGGGCGCAAGGCTCGATCTCCGCTATGGTCCGCGCGAGCGCAACCGGGTCGATTTCCTGAAGGCCCATGACGGTGCGCCGACCCTGCTGTTCATCCATGGCGGCTACTGGCAGATGCGGGCGAAAGAGACGTTCACGCTGTTCGCCGAGGGGCCGCTGGCGCATGGTATCAATGTCGCGCTGATCGGCTACACGCTGGCGCCGGAGGCGACGCTCGACGAGATCGTCGCCGAGGTCCACGCCGGGATCGACTTCCTTCAACAGGAACTGCCTGCGCTCGGCGGCGATGCCAAAGGGCTTGCGGTGTCCGGCTGGTCGGCCGGCGGCCAGCTGACGTCGATGGCGCTGTCGCATCCCTTCGTGCGCGCAGGCCTCGGCATTTCCGGCATCTACGATCTCGAGCCGATCCGCCACTCCTATCTGAATGCCAAGCTCGGATTGGACGAAGCAGCCTCCCGCCGCAACTCGCCGATGACGCAAGCAGGCGGGCCGATGAAGCCGCTGTCGCTCGTGGTCGGCGCGGCTGAGCTGCCGCTGTTGCGGCGGCAGACCGCGGACTTCGCCGGTCATCGCGCGCGATACGGCTTGCCGGTCGCCTATGAGGAGATCCCCGGCGCCGACCACTTCTCGGTCATGAACGAGATGGTTTCGCCTGCGGGCCGGATCACCACGCTGATCCGGCAATTGTTCGAAAGGACTGCGTGATAGTCGTCAAACCACCGTCGCTGCGATCAGCCGGCTCACCTGCGGCTCGTTCTGGAGGCCCCAGAGGATGCGCAGCAGCGCCTCGACGCGATCCGCCGGCAGATGTTTCCGCGCCATCAGGCGGAATTTCTCCTCCATCTCGGCATCGGTCATCGGGTTCTTGAAATGGCCGCGGTGATATTCGACACGGACGGTCTTGTGCGGGCCCTGTTTCGGCACGACTTCCATCTCGCAGAGATTGAACTCCCGCTCGGTCCGGTCGGCTTCATCGGACGGCAGCACCTTGATGCGGCTGACGAGGTCGAGCAGGCGCGCGTCGTGCAGATAGGGGTCTTCGTAATATTCCGGCTCGATCTTGCCGTACATCAAGACCAGCGCCGCGGCATAGGGGATGCTGTGGTCGGCGGTCTCGTGCGTCTGCGGCTTCCACTTGTCCGGCCCGTCGGCCATGATCTTGATCGCGGAATGCGAGACGTGGATGCTGACCTCCTGGATGTCGTCCGGGTTGCCGATGGAGGACCGCACTTCCATCGCCGCCTGTGCGACAGTCTGGGAGAACTGACCGAGCGGAAAGCGTTTCGTGAACGCGCGGCGGATGCCGAAGGGCTCGCCGAGTTGCGGTGGCTCGACCGGTTTTTTGCCCATCACCTTGAAGAAACCGTAGGTGCCCTCGAACACCTTGCCCGGTCCCGTCATGCCGTTCTGGGCGAGCTGGATCGCAAAGATCGCCTTGCGGCAGGCATCGGCGGCGGCGAACGCCTTCCAGTTCGACAATTCGTCGGAGCGGCCCTGGCGGGTGGCGGTGTTGCCGCCCACGGTGATGCCGATGGCATGGGCCATCTGCTCCGGCGTCAGTCCCATCAGCCGGCCGGCGCCGACCACCGCCGCGATGCCGGTGATGGTCGAGTGGTCGATGCCATTGCCGAGATAATCAAAGACGTCGGCGACCTTGCAGAACACCTCGTAGGCCAGCACGGTCGCGGTGATGAGATCGCGGCCGCTGCCTCCGTTGACCTCGGCCGCCGCAACCAGCGCCGCAAGCGTGTCGCTCGGATGCCCGGCGCCGTGGGTGAGGCTGACGAAGGCATCGTTGAAATCGAGATAGCGAATCATGACGCCGTCGGCGAACACCGCAAGGTCCGGGCTGGTCCTGACGCCGCTGATCAGGACGGTCGCGGGCTGCTTCGCAGTGACATCGCCGGCGAGCTTGATCGCGATCCGGCTCGGTCCCGCCTCATAGCCGCCGAAGGCGCAACCGACCGTGTCGAGGATGGTGCGCTTGGTGAGCCGGACGACGTCTTCGGGAATATTCTCGTATTTCAGGCCGGCCGCATAACGGGCCAGCGTCTCGGCGAGAACAGGCTGGCCGCTGCCCGGCGCCTTGTCCTGTGCAAGAGCCGGAAGCGCGGGCACGCTCGTCACGAGGCCCGCGGCCGCCGCCTGTTTGAGGAAACGCCGGCGCGCGATGCGCGGTTCGTCCGTGAGCCGACGATCGAGCATCGCCTCCTAGCCCCAGCCTGCGGCGAGACCGCCGTCGACCGTGAAGATCACGCCCGAGGTGTAGCCGGAGCGGTCAGAGGCGAGGAACGCCATGAGGTCGCCGATTTCGCGGGCATGCGCCGGCCGGCCGAGCGGCATGCCCTTCTGGAGCTCCTTGTAGCGGCTCTCGTCGCCGAACTGGTGCTTGGCGCGCGTCTTCATCAGGGTGACGTGGCGGTCGGTGCCGACCGGACCGGGGTTGATGCCGACCACGCGGATGTTGTCGGCAAGGCTTTTTCCCCCGAGCGCGCGGGTGAAGGCCATCAGCGCCGCATTGCCGGCGCTGCCGCAGATGTAGTTGGCATCGAACTTCTCGCCGGCGGCGCCGATGTCGTTGACGATGACGCCGCCACCGCGCGCCTTCATCTGCGCGTAGATCGCCCGCGTCAGGTTGATGTAGCCGAACACCTTGAGCTCCCAGGCGTGGCGCCAGGTCACCTCGTCGATCTTGTCGATCGAGCCGCCGGGAATGTCGCCGGCATTGTTGACGAGGATGTCGATGTCGGAGGTGTCCTGTACCAGGTGCTGGATGTCCTCGGGCTTGCGCAGATCGGTGACATGAATAGTAGCGTCGATCTGGTGCTGCGAACGCAGCCGGTCGGCCAGCGCCTTGAGCTGGTCGCCGCTGCGCGCGGCAAGGCGCAGATGGCAGCCTTCCTCGGCAAAGGCTTCGGCCGCGGCGGCGCCGATCCCCTTCGAGGCGCCGGTGATGAGAACGCGCTTGCCGCGCAGATGCAGGTCCATGGGATGCTCGCTGGTTGAGATGGTGACGTGGGCGGAGTTAGGCGGGAGCGGTCATGACGGTCAACATTGCACTGCAGCGTTGATCTCGCCACCAGTTTGGTCCATTGCAGGGCCATCAAACAAGGGCCTGTCGGGCCGGACCGATCACAAGGAAGTTTCTCGATGGATAGCGCAAAGAAGACCTACCGGATCGCGGTCATTCCCGGTGATGGCATCGGCAAGGAGGTGATGCCGGAAGGGTTGCGCGTCGTCGAGGCGGCGGCGAAGAAGCACGGCGTTGCCGTGAGCTTCGACCATTTCGACTTCGCCTCGTATGATTATTACGAGAAGCACGGCCAGATGATGCCGGACGACTGGAAGGACAAGATCGGCAAGCACGACGCGATCTATTTCGGCGCGGTCGGCTGGCCCGCCAAGATCCCGGACCACATTTCGCTGTGGGGCTCGCTCATCAAATTCCGTCGCGAGTTCGACCAGTACGTCAATCTGCGTCCGGTGCGGCTGATGCCGGGGGTGCCGTCGCCGCTGGCGGGCCGCAAGCCCGGCGACATCGATTTCTGGGTGGTGCGCGAGAACACCGAGGGCGAATATTCCTCCGTCGGCGGGCGGATGTTCCCGGACACCGAGCGCGAGTTCGTCACCCAGCAGACGGTGATGACAAGGATCGGCGTCGACCGCATCCTGAAGTTCGCCTTCGACCTCGCGCAGTCGCGGCCGAAGCAACACCTCACCTCGGCGACCAAGTCCAACGGCATCTCGATCACCATGCCCTATTGGGACGAGCGCGTGGAGGCAATGGCGAAGAAATATCCCGGGGTGAAGTGGGACAAGTACCACATCGACATTCTCACCGCGAACTTCGTGCTGCATCCGGACTGGTTCGATGTCGTGGTCGGCTCCAACCTGTTCGGGGATATCTTGTCGGATCTCGGGCCGGCCTGCACCGGCACCATCGGGATCGCGCCATCGGGCAACATCAATCCGGAGGGCAACTTTCCCTCCGTATTCGAGCCCGTGCATGGCTCCGCACCCGACATCGCGGGGCAGGGGATCGCCAACCCGATCGGCATGATCTGGTCCGGCGCGATGATGTTCGAGCATCTCGGCGAGAAGGAAGCCGCCGAAGCGATCGTCGGCGCGATCGAGCGTACACTCGCCGAGCGCATGTTGCGCACCCGCGACCTCGGCGGCAATGCCGACACCGCCGCCTGCGGCAAGGCGGTCGCAGAGATGGTGGAGTAGCCGGTGCGAGAAAGCTGCCCACGTTGGCCTTCGGATGCCGCGATCCATCGGAAGTGTGGGATTGGCGGCTCAACCGATATGGGCACGGAAGCCGGCGCTCCATCGATTTGCGCCGGCCGCCATGCGGCCAAAGCTGATTGTCTTTGGATTCCGGAGTAACTACGCTGCAAGGCACATAGCGCTTCGATCTGCGGAGCCGAAATCAACGAGAACAAGAAGCCGAGACCACGAAAAAGCAAGGGTCCGGCAGCGGAGGAAGCGGACATGAGCGGGTCGGATATCATCGACGTCACCGGCGTGATCGAGCGGCAGCGCCGCAATCGTCTGGTGCTGACGGTCATCACGCTGTCGACCCTGATGATGTTCCTGGACGGCTACGATCTGCAGGCGATGGCCTTTGCCGCGCCCTCGATCGTCCGGAGCTGGGGCATCGACAAGGCCGCGCTCGGCATCGTGTTCAGTGCGGGCCTGTTCGGCATCCTGGTCGGAGGACTGGTGTTCGGCTATCTCGGCGACCGGATCGGGCGGCGCCTCGCGATCCTCGCATCGGCGCTGGTGTTCGGCGGCTTCACGCTGGCTGCGGCATGGGCTGAGACCACGACCCACCTGATCGTGCTGCGCTTCCTGGCCGGTCTGGGCATCGGCGGCCTGTCGCCGCTGTGCTATTCGCTCAATCTCGAATATGCGCCGAACCGTTTTCGCGGCACGGTGGTGGCGATCATCATGGTCGGCTACGTGGCAGGGGCGAGCGTCGGCGGCTTCATCGCCGCGGGCCTCGTGCCGATTTTCGGCTGGCCGATCGTGTTCTGGATCGGCGGCGTGCTGCCGCTGGCCGCCGCGGTGCTGTGCTTCTTCACACTTCCCGAGTCGGTCAAGTTCCTGGTCGCCAACGACCGTGAGCCACAGGAAGTGGCGCGGATCCTGAACCTCATCGAGCCCGGGCTTGCCGCGCGTGCGGATTCGCGTTTCGTCATTCACGAGGAGGCGCAGACGGGCGGCAGCGGCTTGGCTGCCAAGCTCGTGGCGCTGTTCGATGGCAGGCTCGCGGTCGTGACGCCGGTGCTGTGGTTCGCCTATATCGCGAGCTCGATGACGATGTTCTTCCTCAATAGCTGGACGCCGATCCTGGCGGAAGCGTCGGGACACACGCCGGCCCAGGCCGCGCTGGGGTTGACCGTGCTGAGCCTGGGCGGCGCCATCGGCGGTCTCACCGCCGGCCGGGTGCTCGATCGTTTCGGCGTGATCGCGATCGCCATCCTGCCGCTGGTTGCGGCGCCATTGGTCGCCTCGCTCGGCTTCGGCGGGCTTGGCGACAGCACCTTTTTCGCCGCGCTCTTGGGCGCGGGCTTCTTCGTGATCGGCGGCCACCAGGGGCTGAACAGCACGGTCGGCCTGTTCTATCCCAGCGCCAACCGCGCGACCGCGGTCGGCTGGGCCTTGTCGGTCGCCAAGATCGGCTCGATCAGCGGCCCGCTGATCGGCGGGTTCCTGCTTGCCGGCCACACCCCGCTCGGCACACTGTTCCTGCTCGCTGCGATGCCGCCAGTCGTCGTGGCCTGCTGCGTGCTGGTGCTCGGCATGTCGCAGCGTCGGCAGGCGGCGGGGCCGGAAAAGCTCGATCAGGCGGCGGTGGCATGATGGAAGCAAGGGAGCATCATTCATGAGGCTACCATTCGCGGGTGCGATCGATTGCGACTTCCATCCGGCGGCGCCCGGCATGCCGCAACTGCTGCCCTATCTCGACGAATATTGGCGCGAGCAGATCTGCAACCGCGCCATCGACCGCATGTCGTTTGCCATGATGAGCTATCCGCCGAATGCGCCGATCAGCGCGCGGGCCGACTGGCGCGCCGCGACGGAGGGGGCTGGCAGTCTCGCGCAGGTGCGGGCGCAACTGCTCGACGGTTTTGGCCTCAAATTCGCGATCGCCAACGTGATCCACGGTTGCGTCGCGCTCCACAATGACGACATGGCAGCGGCGATCTGCCGGGCCGTGAACGAATGGCTGCGGGCCGAATGGCTGGACCGCGAGCCGCGGCTGCGCGGCTCGATCCTGGTCGGCCCGCAGGACGTCTCGCAGGCGGTCGCCGAGATCGAGCGGCTCGCCCCGGACAGGCGCTTCGTGCAGGTGCTCATGCTGGTGATGGGCGAGAAGCTGCTCGGCCGCCGCGAGTTCTTTCCGATCTACGAGGCTGCGGAGCGGCATGGACTGGCAATCGGCGTGCACGCCGGCAGCACCTACCGCTACGCGCCGACCATCGTGGGTTGGCCAGTCTATCAGTTCGAGGACTATGTCGCGCAGGCGCAGGCCTTCGCCAACCAGACCGTCAGCTTGATTGCCGAGGGGGTGTTCCGCCGTTTCCCGCGGCTCAAGGTGGTGCTGCTGGAATCGGGCGTGAGCTGGCTGCCGATGACGATGTGGCGCACCGACAAGACCTGGCGCGGCGCGCGCTCCGAGGTGCCCTGGGTCGACCGATGGCCGTCCGAGATCATCCGCGAGCACATCCGGCTTTCCACCCAGCCGTTCGATGCGACTGATGCAACCGCGGTGGCGCAGACGGTGGACCGCATCGGCTCCGAGGAGGTGCTGTTGTTCTCCACCGACTATCCGCATGCACAGTTCGTTGGCGAGGAGGCGCTGCCGGACGGACTGCCGCACGAGATGCTGCGCAAGGTCCTGGTCGAGAACGCGCTTGCGACCTATCCGCGATTGGCGCAGGACGCGGCCACGCCCGCGATCGCTGACGCGAAGGAGGACGTGTGATGAACGCACCTTTCGTGGAGCAGAAGGCGCGGCAGACGCTCACCATCGTCGATTGCGACATCCATCCCGCGCATCGGACGCCCGACGAGCTGCTGCCCTATCTCGAGCCGCATTGGCGCGAGCATTACCAGACCTATGGCGTGCATGTGCGCCAGGCACTGAGCAGCGCGCTGATGGTCCCGCGCATGATGGCGGGCGGGATGCGCTCCGACACGCTGCCCGAGCGCGGCGGACCGGCCGGATCAGACCTCGGCATGCTGCAGAAGCAGCACCTCGATCCCGTCAATGTCGAGTTCGGCCTGTTGATGGCGCTCAGCAAGGGCGGCATGGAGGAGCGCAATCCCGCCTTTGCCGCGGCGATGTCGCGCGCCACCAACGACTGGCAGGTCGACCGCTGGGTGCGGCAGGAGCCGCGGCTGCGCGCCGGCATCGTCGTGCCGCAGGAATTTCCCGAGGCCGCCGTCGCCGAGATTGAGCGCTGCGCCGGCGACCGCCGCTATGTGCAGATCATGATCTCGTCGCGGCCGTCCGATCCGCTCGGTCATCCCCGCTACTGGCCGATCTACGAGGCGGCGGAGCGCGCCGGCCTGCCGATCGGCCTGCACCCGGTCGGCTACAATGGCGGCCATCCGTCCACGGGCTCCGGCTGGCCGACCTTCTATCTGCAGGAGCACTATGTCTTCACCGCGTGCATGGAGGCGCTCGCCACCAGCCTGATCGTCGGCGGCGTGTTCGAGCGTTTCCCGAACTTGAAGTTCGTGATGGTCGAGGGCGGCTTCGCCTGGGCGCCGGCGCTGGCCTGGCGTCTGGACGGGCATTTTGAGAAGTTCCGCAAGGAGGTGCCGCACCTGAAGCGGCGGCCGTCGGAATATCTGCGCGAGCATTTCTGGTGGACGACGCAGCCGATCGAGGAGCCGGAACAGTCGCGCCACCTCGTCGAGATCATCGACTGGATCGGCTGGGACCGGCTGCTCTACTCGTCGGACTATCCGCATTGGGATTACGACAATCCGAGCTTCGCGTTCAAATTCCCGATGACCGAGGAGCAGCGCCGCAAGATCTTCCGGGACAATGCTTTTGCCTTGTATCGCCTCGCATGAGCCGCCACGTCGCCTGCACCGCGGCCGAGCTGCCGCCCGGCGCGCGCAAGGTGGTCGAGGTCGAAGGCCGCGAGATCGCGCTGTTCAATGTCGAAGGCCGCTTGCACGCGCTGCTGAACCGCTGCCCGCATGGCGGTGCCGCGATCTGCGCGGGCGTGATCACCGGCCTTGCCCAGTCGGACGGCCCCGGCGACTACCGGATGGAGCGGCGCGGCGAATTCCTGCGCTGCCCTTGGCATGGCTGGGAATTCGACATGGCGACCGGCCAGTCCTGGTGCGACCCGCGCCGCACGAAGCTGAGGAATTTCGAGGTCAGCCTCGAAGCCGGCGCCGATCTCGTGCGCGGGCCCTATGTCGCGGAGCGCTATCCGGTGACGGTCGAGGACGCCTATGTCGTCGTGGAATTGTGAGCTATCGGATTGCGTAGGGTGGGCCAAGGCGCGCAAGCGCCGTGCCCACCATCTTACAGCGAATGCGACGCCAGATGGTGGGCACGCTGCGCTTAGCCCGCCCTACGATCTCTACGACCTCACGATCCGTCGGCAATGCTCCCACGCCGCATGGATCAAATTCTCGCTCGCTTCCGGCGTGCGGAAGGCCGAATGCGCCGACAGGGTGACGTTGGAGAGTTTTGTCAACGGATGATCCTTCGGCAAGGGCTCGATATTGAAGACGTCGAGCCCGGCGTGACGGATGTGACCCGACTTCAGCGCCTCGATCATCGCGGCCTCATCGACGACCGCGCCGCGCGCGGTGTTGACCAGGATCACGCCCTTGCGCATCGCGCTGATCCGTTCGCGCGAGAGGAAGCCCCGGGTCTCGTCGTTGAGGAGCAGATGCAGCGAGACGACATGGCTGTCGGCGAGCAGCCGCTCCAGGGAGACGAACTCGACGCCGGCAAAGCTCCTCGGCGTCCGGTTCCAGGCGATCACCTTCATGCCGCTGCCGACGGCGATGCGCGCGACTTCGGCGGCGATGCCGCCGAAGCCGATCAGGCCGAGCGTCTTGCCGGTGAGCTGCATGGCATCCTCGCGCAGCCAGTTGCCGGCGCGCATCTCGCGGTCCATCCAGGGGATGACGCGCGCCGAGGCCCACATCAGCGCGATCGCCGCTTCCGCGACCGCGGTGTCGCCATAGCCCTTGATCAGGTGCACGGCGATGCCGAGCCCGGCCAGTTCCTCCGGGTTCATGTAGCTGCGCGCGCCGGTGCCGAGGAACACCACGTGCTTCAGCCCGGTGCAGCGGCGTGCCACCTCGGTCGGCAGCGCGGTGTGGTCGACGATGCCGATCTCGGCGCCGGCGAGCACCTCCGGCCATTGCTCGGCGGCGATGTTGGGATCGAGATGCACGTGCATCTCGGGGTCATCAGGCTTGCGCTGTCGCTCGAAGATCTCGGCGAGCGAATCATTGGCGTCGACAAAAACTCCGCGCACGGCAAGGCTCCATTGTTGGGTCGATCAGGCGGCGACGCCGGCGAGCGCCAGCACCGTGTGCATCAGCACGTTGGCGCCGGCAGCGCAATCGGATTGCGTTGCGTCCTCGAGCTCGTTGTGGCTGACGCCGTCCTTGCAGGGAACGAACACCATGGCCGCCGGAATGCGGGTGTTGAGATTGCAGCCGTGGTGTCCGGCGCCCGAGGTGATACGGCGATGGGAATAGCCGAGCATCTCGGCCGCGCCTTGCACGGCATCGACGAGTTTCGGGTTGAAATGCGTCTGCGGCTTGCACCAGACGAGGTCGAGCGAAACCTCGACCTTGCGGCGCGCCGCGATCTCGGCAATCGCGGCGCGCAGATCCTTGTCCAACGCGTCCATGATCGCGCCATCGGCGATACGCAAATCGGCGGTGAAGGCGATCTCGCCGAGGATGACGTTGCGCGAGGGGCTGGCGATCACGGCCTCGCCGACGGTGCCGACCGCGTTCGGACGGTGCTTCTTCGCAACGGCCTCCACGGCGAGCACGATCTCCGACAAGGTCGCCAGCGCATCGCGCCGCAGCGTGCCGAGCACGCCATCGCACGCCTTGCGGAACCAGTCGCGCACCTGCGTGTCCTCGGCCGACGGCGTCAGCACCCCGCCTTTGGGCGTCGCACCGAATGTCGCGGTCTCGTGGATCGTGCCCCAGAGCCGGGCGGAATCGATCTGCAGGTTGGACGCGGTCTTGGTCATCAGGCCTTCCATTCGGACGGGATACGCATTTGCGAGGCGGCATGGTAGAACTCTCGAACAGTATCTGTCGAGGCACGGAGCGCGGGCAATGAACATTGGTTCGACACGGAACGAGCAGGGCGGCATCACCGGTCAGGATCCATTGCCGAGCGTGCAGGCGCGGCTCGCCTGCCGGGCCGGCATGGCAAGCACCACGGCGGGGGTCGCCAACGGTTTTGTTCAAGGCAATCTGGCGATCCTGCCGGAGAAGCTCGCGGCGTCGTTCCACCGCTTCTGCCAGCTCAATCCGAAGCCGTGCCCGATCATCGGCATGTCCGATGTCGGCGATCCCCGCATCCCGGCGCTCGGGCGCGATCTCGACATCCGCACCGACTTGCCGCGCTACCGCGTCTGGCGCGACGGAGAGGTGGCGGAAGAGCCGACCGATATCATGGCACATTGGCGCGACGATCTCGTCGCTTTCGTGCTCGGCTGCTCTTTCTCCTTTGAAGAAGCGCTGATGGCTGAAGGCCTGCCGCTGCGGCATATAGAAGAGAAGGTGCGGGTGCCGATGTATCGGACCAGTATCGCGTGTCAGCCCGCCGGTCCGTTCGCGGGGCCGATGGTGGTGTCGATGCGGCCGTTGAAGCCCGCGCATGCCATCCGCGCGGTGCAGATCACCTCGCGCTTTCCGTCCGTGCACGGCGCGCCGGTCCATCTCGGACATCCCCAGTCGATCGGCATTGCTGATATCTCGAGGCCCGACTATGGCGATCCGGTGCCGGTGGCAGCCGATGAGCTGCCGGTATTCTGGGCCTGCGGCGTCACCCCGCAGGCGGTGATCGCGGCCGCCAAGGTGCCGTTCGCGATCACGCACGCGCCGGGGTTGATGCTGGTAACAGACCTCGTCAACCGGCACCTTGCCGTGCTTTGATGCAGGCCGTGCCGATCTTTGAGGCTTTACCTCGGCGTTCAATTATTTAACCGATTGCTGCTGTTCAATTGAGGATATTGCAATGACGATTACTCGCCGGGACGTATTGCTTGGGGCTACTGCCACCGCGCTCGTGCCGATGGCGGCGCGGGCGGAGACGGCCGACGTCGCGATCGGCGTCGTCTATCCCTTCTCCGGCGCCAATGCGCAGCAGGGCGTCGACGCCCAGAAGGCCTACGAGACCGCGCTGGATGTGATCAACAAGGACTATGATTTCGATCTGCCGCTGGCCAAGGGTGAGGGGCTGCCCGGCCTCGGCGGCGCCAAGGTCCGCCTGGTATTCGCCGACCACCAGTCCGATCCGCAGAAGGGTCGCGCCGAGGCCGAGCGGCTGATCACGCAGGAGAAGGTGTCGGCCGTCATCGGTACCTACCAGAGCGCGGTCGCCGTGACCGTGAGCCAGATCTGTGAGCGCTATCAGACGCCGTTCGTCTCCGCCGACAATTCCTCGCCGAGCCTGCATCGCCGCGGCCTCAAATTCTATTTCCGTCCCGCGCCGCACGATGAAATGTACTCGACGGCGATGTTCGACTTCCTCGACGCGATGAAGGAGAAGGGGAGCAAGATCGAGACGCTGTCGCTGTTTCACGAGGACACCATCTTCGGCACCGATTCCGGCAACGCACAGGCCAAGCTCGCCGGCGAGCGCGGCTACAAGATCGCCGCCGATATCAAGTACCGCGCCAACTCGCCGTCGCTGTCGGCCGAGGTGCAGCAGCTCAAGGCGGCGAATGCCGACGTGCTGATGCCCTCGAGCTACACGACCGACGGCATCCTGCTGGTCAAGACCATGGCGGAGCTCGGCTACCGGCCGAACGCGATCCTGGCCCAGGACGCCGGCTTCTCGGAAAAGGCGCTCTATGATGCGGTGGGCGACAAGCTCGAGGGCCTGATCTCGCGCGGCACATTCTCGCTCGATCTGGCCCAGAAGCGGCCGATGGTCGGCAAGATCAACGCCATGTTCAAGGAGAGGTCGGGCAAGGATCTCAACGATCTGACCTCCCGGCAGTTCATCGGCCTGATCATCCTCGCGGATGCCATCAACCGCGCCAAGTCGACCGACGGCGACAAGATCCGTGAGGCGATGGCGGCGACCGACATTTCCGGCGAGCAGACCATCATGCCCTGGCGGCGCGTGAAGTTCGACGAGAGCGGGCAGAACAACAACGCCGACCCGGTGCTGCTGCAATATGTCGGCGGCAAGTTCGTCACGGTCTACCCGCCGCAGGCCGCAGTCGCCGAAGCCATCTGGCCGATGAAGTGATCGGCTGAGAGGGCAGGGGGCGTTGACCGCAGAAACCATCATCCAATCCCTCGCCAGCGGGCTCTTGATGGGCTTGCTCTACGGCCTGATCGCGGCCGGGCTCGCGCTGATCTTCGGGCTGATGGACGTCGTGAACTTCGCCCATGGCGAGTTTCTGATGATCGCGATGTACGCGACCTTCTTTCTGTTCGCCTTCTTCGCCCTCGATCCGCTGCTCGCGGCGCCGCTGGTCGCAGCCAGCCTGTTCGTGCTCGGCGCCATGGTCTATCTCCTGGTCGTGCGCTTTGCGATGCGGGCCAAGGCCAATGCCGGCATGGTGCAGATCTTCTCCACCTTCGGCCTCGCCATCGTGATGCGCGGGCTCGCGCAGTATTTCTTCACGCCGGACTATCGCAGCGTCACCCACTCCTGGCTCGGCGGCAAGACGGTCTCGGTCGCGGGCGTGTTCCTGCCCGAGCCGCAGCTCGTCGGCGCGCTGGTGTCGATCGCGGCGTTCGCGGCGCTCTATTTCTTCATCCACCGCACCGATTTCGGCCGAGCACTGGAGGCGACACGCGAGGACGCCGGTGCGGTCGCGCTGGTCGGCATCGACAAGAACCGCGTCTTCGCGCTCGGCTGGGGTCTTGGCGCGGCGCTGGTCGGGCTGGCCGGCGCGATCATGGCGACCTTCTTCTATATCTATCCCGATGTCGGCGCATCCTTCGCCCTGATCGCCTATGTCACGGTCGCGCTCGGCGGCTTCGGCAGCGTGTTCGGCGCCTTCGCCGGCGGCATCATCGTCGGCCTGGTCGAAGCGGCCACGGCGCTGGCGCTGCCGCCTTCGCTGAAATCGATCGGCATTTACGCGGTGTACCTGCTCGTGGTCTTCATCCGGCCGCGCGGCCTGTTCGGGTCGATCTGATGGACAAGGCGTTTGCTGCGCGCCGACGTCGCGACCTCATGGTCGCGGCCGGCCTCGTCATCATCGCCGCACTGCTGCCGCTGTTCGTCAGGAACGTCTACATCCAGAACATCATGGTGCTGACGCTGATGTACACGGCGCTGTCGCAGAGCTGGAACATCCTGTCCGGCTATTGCGGGCAGATCTCGCTCGGGCACTCGCTCTATTTCGGGCTCGGCGCCTACACCACCGCGCTGTTGTTCACCAAGCTCGGCGTGCTGCCCTGGTTCGGCATGCTGGGCGGCGGCATCGTGTCGGCGCTGATTGCGATGGCGCTCGGCTATCCCTGCTTCCGGCTGCGCGGGCATTATTTCGTGATCGCGACCATCGTGATCGCCGAGACCACGCTGCTGCTGTTCCAGAACTGGGAATTCGCCGGCGCCGCGCTCGGCATCGACATTCCCATCCGCCGCGATAGCTGGCTCACCTTCCAGTTCGCCCGCAGCAAGCTCCCTTATTTCTATTTCGCACTCGCCCTCGCCGCGGTGGCCTGGTTTGTCACCTGGTGGCTGGAGGATTCCCGCTGGGGCTATTGGTGGCGTGCGGTGAAGGACAATCCCGACGCCGCGGAAAGTCTCGGCGTGGTGGTGTTCAACTCCAAGATGGGTGCGGCCGCCGTCTCCGCCTTCCTGGTCGCGGTCGGCGGCAGCTTCTACGCCCAGTTCGTCTCCTATATCGATCCCGACAGCGTGATGGGCTTCCAGTTCTCGCTCTTGATGGCGCTGCCGGCGGTGCTCGGCGGCATCGGCACCTTGTGGGGGCCGATGCTGGGTGCGGTGATCCTGATCCCGCTCACCGAGCTGACGCGTTCCTATGTCGGCGGCTCCGGTCGCGGCGTCGACCTGATCGTCTATGGCACGCTGATTGTCCTGATCTCGCTGGTGCGGCCGCAGGGCCTGGTCGGGCTGTTCGCGCCTCGGCGCAAGGTCGCAGCGCCATGACGGTTCTGCTCGAAACAAGTGGCGTGACGCAGCGCTTTGCCGGCCTCGTCGCCAACAGCGACGTCTCGATCGCGGTCAGCCGCGGTGAGATCGTCGGGCTGATCGGTCCGAACGGCGCTGGCAAGTCGACCTTGTTCAACCTGATCGCAGGCGTGATGCCGCCGACGCAGGGGGCGGTCGTCTTCGATGGCGAGGACGTGACGCGGCTGCCGGCGGCGGAGCGCTGTCACCGCGGCATCGGCCGCACTTTCCAGGTGGTCAAGAGTTTCGAGACCATGACGGTCATCGACAACGTCATCGTCGGCGCGCTGGTGCGCAGCAACGGCATGCGCGAGGCGCGGCGCAAGGCGCATGAAGTGCTGGAGTTCTGCGGCCTGGACGCTCGCGCCGAGGTGCCGGCAGGCGAGCTCGTGCCATCCGAGAAGCGCCGGCTCGAGGTCGCCCGCGCGCTCGCGACGGGCCCAAAACTGTTGCTGCTCGACGAGGTGCTGACCGGGCTGACACCGGTCGAGGCGCAGACCGGCGTCGAGCTGGTGCGGCGCGTGCGCGAGACCGGCGTCACCGTGCTGATGGTCGAGCACGTCATGGAGATCGTGATGCCGCTGGTCGACCGCGCCATCGTGCTCGATCTCGGCAAGGTGCTGGCCGAGGGCAGGCCGGCCGAGGTCGTGCGCGATCCCAAGGTGATATCGGCCTATCTGGGGGACCGTCATGCTGTCGGTGCGTGACGTCACCACCGCCTATCGGGGTCTGGTCGCGATCTCCGGCGTCTCGATCGAGGTCGCGAAAGGAGAGATCGTCTGCGTGGCCGGCGCCAATGGGGCGGGCAAATCAACGCTCCTGAAATCGATCGCCGGCGCCGAGCGCCCGCGTGGCGGTTCGGTCACATTCGACGGCGTGCGGATCGACGGCCTGGCGCAGCACCTCATCACCGCGCACGGCATCGCCTTCGTGCCGGAGAACCGCCGGCTGTTTCCTCGTCTGTCGGTGCGCGACAATCTCAGGCTCGGCAGCTACCTGCATCGCGGCGCGGCGGACCGCGAGGCGCCGTTGCGACTGGTGTTCGAGTTGTTTCCGCGGCTCTCCGAGCGGCTGGCACAGCGAGCCGAGACGCTCTCGGGCGGCGAGCAGCAGATGCTCGCGATCAGCCGTGCGCTGATGACCCGGCCGCGGCTGTTGATGCTCGACGAGCCGTCGCAGGGCATCATGCCCAAGCTGGTCGACGAGATCTTCGCCGCGGTGAAACGTATCCGCGACGCCGGCATGACGGTGCTGATCGTCGAGCAGCGCATGGCCGAGTGCCTCGACATCGCCGACCGCGCCTACATCCTGCAAACCGGCCGCGTGCTGATGCAGGACACGGCGGCCGCGATCAAGGTCGACCCCGACGTGCGCAAGGCCTATCTGGGGCTGTAGCTCGCGGCGGTTTCGGAGGATGGGGTCGCTGAAGCGATCCTCATCCTCCTTGCTACTCGCATGATCTTACACCATGCCCTTGCCGGCATCCGAGCCATGGCGGCGCTGCCGCGCCTGCAGCACCAGGATCACGACCAGGGCGGAGAAGATCACCAGGAACGACACCGCACTGGTCAGCGTGCCCAGCGCATAGATGTCCGGCTTCGTCACCGTGGTGGTTAGGCCCTGCAATTCCAGCGGCAACGTGTTGACGGAGCCGATAGCCTGGCTGGAGCGCGCCAATTCATCCCAGGACAGCGTGAAGCCGAACAGGCCGATGCCGACCACCGATGGCAGAATGATCGGCAGCACGACATGGCGGAAGGTCTGCCACGGCGTCGCGCCGAGGTCGCGCGCGGCCTCTTCGAGCCGCCCGTCGAAACGGTTGAAGATCGCGAACATGATCAGGAGGCCGAAAGGCAGGGTCCAGGTCAGGTGAGCGCCGAGGCCCGAGGTGAACAGGCCCATCGCGGTGGTCCAGCCTTCCGCAACGGCGCCGAGCCCGACATCGGCGCCGTGCTTGACCATGAAGTCGTCGACCAGCCGGAACTCCAGCGCGATGCCGAGCGAGGTGATGATCGAGGGCATGATCAGGCTGGCGATTGCGGTGTAGAACAGGATCGAGGCGCCGCGGAAGGACTTGCGGAACGCCATGCCGGCCGCGACCGACAGCACCACCGTCACCACCATCACGACGAGGCCGAGCTCGAGCGAGCGCTTGAAGGCGGCGCCGATGTCGACGATGCCGCCGCCGGCGAGCACCTTCTGAAACCAGGTCAGCGACACCCCGTTCATCGGGAAGGTCAGCCCGCCGTCCGGCCCCTGGAACGACAGGATGTAGATCGCGATCATCGGCCCGTACAGGAACAGCACATAGGCCGCGAAGAACGCCGCGAGGAAATAGAACGCGCGTGGCCGCTTCTCGCCCATCTCTCACAGCTCCTTGCGGACATCGACGATCCGCGTCAGCGCCGATATGATCAGGATGGTGACGCCGAGCAGGATCACCGCATTGGCCGCGGCGGCCGGGAATTGCAGCGCGCTGAGGCGCGACTCGATGATCTTGCCGGCAGAGGCGATCTGCTGGCCGCCCATCACGCCGATGGTGACGAAGTCGCCCATCACGATGGTGATCACGAAGATCGAGCCGATGACGATGCCGGGTTTCGACAGCGGAATGACGATGTTGGTCAGCGTCTGCCAGCCGCTCGCGCCGGCGTCATAGGCGGCCTCGATCAGCCGCTTGTCGATGCGGATCATCGAATTGAAGATCGGCACCACCATGAAGAAGGTGAACAGGTG
>NZ_JAFAVV010000527.1 GCF_019242285.1 Bradyrhizobium sp. | reverse complement strand
GACGATCGTGCTACAAGGGGCGGCCGCTGTGGCCGCCCCTTTGCTTTGTGATCACATGACCGACGCCGCCACACCTCTCTCCCAGACCATCCTGCGCGGGCTTGCCTGCAAATGCCCGCGCTGCGGACAGGGCAAGCTGTTCGCAGGTTTCCTCACGCTTGCGCCCGCGTGCGCGCGTTGCGGCCTCGACTACGCCTTCATCGACAGCGACGACGGGCCGGCGATCTTCATCATCATGATCGCAGGCGCGATCGTCGTGTTCACCGCGCTGATCATCGAGGTGAAATACCAGCCGCCGTTCTGGGTGCATGCGGCGCTGTGGATACCGCTGATCCTCGCGGTGACGTTGTGGCCGCTGCGCGCGGCGAAGTCGCTCCTGATCGCACTGCAATTCCACCACAAGGCCGCCGAGGGCCGCCTCATCGACCGCGCGCCGAAATGACGGGCTCGCTGTCGCGTCACGATAGTCTCGTAGGGGGGGCTAAGCGCGTCTTGCACCAAAGCGCGCCAGGCAAAGAAGGAAGCGTGCCCACCATCGCGAGCCGTGCTGTCGAGACAATGGTGGGCACGGCGCTTCGCGCCTTAGCCCACCCTACGACCTACGATCGCTGCGCTCCCCTCCCCCTTGCGGGCAGGGGTTGGGGGAGGGGGTCCCACGGGCAGTGGCGCGTGTGGCTTACCCCCCTCCCTAACCCTCCCCCGCAAGGGGGGAGGGAACACACTTCCGTCGCCGCAGCATCGTGCTTCTCTCGTGCTTCGAGTGCCGGTAAGCGACGATGAGCTCCGCACTCCGCAAATCCGGCATCGGCTTCGGCATCTTCACGCTTGTCATGGTCGCGCTGTTCGTCGGCCTCGGCGTCTGGCAGCTCGAGCGCCGCAAAGAGAAGCATGCGCTGATTGCGGCGCTCACCGAGCGGCTTGCCGCTGAGCCCGCGCCGCTGCCGCCGCCATCGCAGTGGGCCGCCTTGACGGCGGCGAGCGACGAATTCCGCCGCGTCACCTTCACGGCGACCTATCCGCGCCTGCCCGATGCGATGGTCTATACCGCCGGCTCTGCTGTGCGCGAGGACGTCTCCGGTCCCGGCACCTGGGCCTTCCTGCCGGCGCAACTGCCTGCTGGCGAGCTCGTGGCGATCAACGCCGGCTTCGTCGAGAACACGATGCAGGATCGCGGCGTCGAAGACCGCGCGGTGGCAAGACTGGTCACCGATCAGCCGGTCACGCTCACCGGCTATCTCCGCTTTCCCGAAAGCGCAGGCTGGCTCACGCCTGCGGAAAACCCGGCCAGGCGGCTCTGGTTCGCGCGCGATACCAATGCGATGACGCGCGCGCTGGGCTGGGACAAGGATGGCAAGACAGTCGCGCCGTTCTACGTCGACCTGGAATCGCCGATGCCGCCAAGTGGCGTCCCGAAACCCGGCCCGCTGCAGGTGCATCTGCGCGACGACCACGTGCAATATGCCATCACCTGGTTCTCGCTCGCCGTCGCCGTGGTGATCGCCTTCGCCGTCTGGCTGCGCGGCCGGCAGCGTGCCGGCCGGATGATCTCCGACTCCTGAGCTATCGGTCGCGGGCTCATCCATCCCGCGCCCTGACATAGCTGCGCTCGCCGCTTTGCGGGTCAAACCAGACGTCGAGCGTCTCGCCGGATGAAGGATCGACGAAGCGCTCCTCGGTCTTGACCCAGCCCGGTCCCGGCGCGGCATCGAGCGGCTGGCGCTTGTAGCCGCCCCGGCGGAACAGGAACCAGATCGCGAAGGGCAGCAGGATCATCAAGCACCAGATGACGAAGACGGTCATGAAGTGGGCTCGATCACCGCCGCTGTTCCGTAGGCTACGATCTCGCTCATGGTGGTGCCGATTTCGGCGCTGTCGAACCGCATCATCAATATCGCGTTCGCGCCCATCGCCGTCGCATTCTGCACCAACCGGTCCAGCGCGTGCCGGCGCGCCTCCTCCAGCATCTGGGTATATTCATGGATCTCGCCGCCAATGATGGAGCGCAGCCCGGCCATGACGTTGCCCCCGATGCCGCGGCTGCGCACCACGACGCCAAAACATTGCCCCAGCATCCGCACCGTCCTGTGCCCGGTCACGTTCTCGGTTGTCACAACGATCAATTGAGCCTCCCATTCGGTCTGACCAGTAGAAGATGCGTAGCCCGGATGAGCGCACCCGATAACCGGGACTGTTGCGCTTTGATCCCCCGCATCGCTTCCGCCTTCGCTCTTCGAGCTTCGGCGGACGAGTCGCTCACGCGGGCTACAGATCTGTCTTATGTCGCCGCCGATCCTGAGATGGTTTTGAGGCGCGAAAGCCCGATCCGACGATTCAACCCGCGCGCGGCATGTCTGCCACATGCCCGCTTGACGCCTCCTGATTCCATCTGTATGTTCCCGTTCTGTTCCATCCCATTCGAGGGGCGTCGCGACCGTCACGAACGTTGGGGTGGAATGCGATGGACGCGTTGATGCGGCGTGACGAGCCGCGTGGGCGCGGACGGCGAAGCCGTGCGGTCCTGATCCCTCGACGCTGGGATCAAGTCCCGCGGGACTCACAAGGTCCGGCGAGGCGACGGTGACCAGAGAGCCCGAGCACCGGGGAGACCACGGAATAAGTCGTAACACCATCGCGCAGGGAAGGCCGGATCATCCGGTTGAGCCTGTGGTAACTGCCGCCTGCGTTTCTTGTTGCAGGCGGGCCGCGGGTGTCAGCCGATGCCCGGTCTTCCCTGCGCCCTCGTCCTCGAGGGCGGCACCGACGAGCCAAACCTCGGGCGTCATCCGCGCCGCGAGAACGCGATTGCTCGTGCCGGATCGTCTCCATCCGAACACCGTCCAAGGCCCGAAACCGGGCCGATTCCGGCCTCCCGCGGGGCTTGCAGATTGCAACGGTTGTTTCCCACCGCCTGAAAACCCTCTATGGTGCGCCGTCACTTTCACCCGGTTTGATGTCGAATTTGAATGCAAATCAAAGGCTTAAGGATCGATCGAAGCCTTTGGAGGGCGGCTTGACGCGCTACGTCTCGACCCGTGGGGAGGCCCCCGCGCTCGGCTTCTGTGACGTGATGCTGACCGGGCTCGCCCGTGACGGCGGCCTCTACGTGCCCGAAACCTGGCCGCAGCTCGCCGGCGAGACCATCGCCGGCTTCTTCGGCCGGCCCTATTGGGAGGTCGCGGTCGACGTGGTCCGCCCGTTCGTCGGCGGCGAGATCTCCGATGCCGATCTCGGCGCGATGGCGAATGAGGCCTATGCCACCTTCCGCCATCCCGCGGTGGTGCCGCTCGACCAGATCGGGCCGCGTCACTTCGTGCTGGAGCTGTTTCACGGGCCGACGCTCGCCTTCAAGGACGTGGCGATGCAGCTCATCTCCCGCCTGATGGACCATGTGCTGGCCAGGCGTGGCGAGCGCACCACCATCGTGGTCGCGACCTCGGGCGACACCGGCGGCGCCGCGGTCGAGGCGTTCGCCAACCTGGCGAACGTCGATCTCATTGTGCTGTTTCCGCACGGCCGCATCTCCGAGGTGCAGCGGCGCATGATGACGACGACGGCTGCCGCCAACGTTCACGCGCTCGCGATCGAAGGCACCTTCGACGACTGCCAGGCGCTGGTGAAGGGGATGTTCAACCACCACGGCTTCCGCGATGCCGTGTCGCTGTCGGGCGTCAATTCCATCAATTGGGCGCGGATCGTGGCCCAGGTGGTCTATTACTTCACCTCGGCGGTCGCGCTCGGCGCGCCGGCGCGCACGGTCGACTTCACTGTGCCGACCGGCAATTTCGGCGACATCTTCGCCGGCTTCGTCGCCAAGCGCATGGGCCTGCCGGTGCGGCGGTTGCGCATCGCCGCCAATGTCAACGACATCCTGCCGCGCACGCTGAAGACCGGCCATTACGAGGTGCGCGAGGTGCATGCGACCACCTCGCCCTCGATGGATATCCAGGTCTCCTCGAATTTCGAGCGGCTGCTGTTCGAGGCGAGCCGGCGCGACGCCGGAGCCGTGCGGCGGTTGATGGAGCAGCTCAAGCAGTCCGGCCGCTTCGTGCTGCCGGACGCGATGCTGGCTTCGATCCGCGAGGAGTTCGACGCCGGCCGCGCCGACGAGGCCGAGAGCGCGGCCGCCATTCGCGCCGCCTGGCGCGAGGCCGGCGATCTCGTCGATCCGCACACCGCCGTCGCGCTCGCGGTCGCTGACCGCACCGATACCGATTCGCGGATCCCCAACATCGTGCTGTCGACGGCCCACCCTGCAAAATTCCCGGATGCGGTGGCGGCGGCCTGCGGTGTCAGGCCGCAACTGCCGGCCTGGCTCGGCGGGCTGATGACACGGCCCGAGCGGGTCAGGATCATGAACAAGGACCAGGCGGAGGTCGAGCGGTTCGTGCGGTCGGTCAGCCGCGCGGCCAAGCAAGGAGTAGCCGGATGAGCGTCGAGATCACCAAGCTTGCCACGGGCCTCACGGTGGTCACCGACACCATGCCGCATCTGGAGACCGCGGCGCTCGGCGTCTGGGCCGGCGTTGGCGGCCGCGACGAGAAGCCGGACGAGCACGGCATTTCGCATCTTTTGGAGCACATGGCGTTCAAGGGCACCACGCGGCGCAGCGCGCGCGAGATCGTGGAAACCATCGAGGCGGTCGGCGGCGATCTCAACGCCGGCACCTCGACCGAGACCACGGCCTACTATGCAAGGGTGATGAAGGCCGATGTGCCGCTCGCGCTGGACGTGCTTGCCGACATCCTCGCCAACCCGTCCTTCGAGCCGGACGAGCTCGAGCGCGAGAAGAACGTGATCGTGCAGGAGATCGGCGCGGCGCAGGACACGCCCGACGATGTGGTGTTCGAGCATCTGAACGAGCTCTGCTATCCCGACCAGCCGATGGGCCGCTCGCTGCTCGGCACCGCGAAGACGCTGAAGCG
>NZ_JAFAVV010000370.1 GCF_019242285.1 Bradyrhizobium sp. | reverse complement strand
GTTCCGACGATCGAATCCTTCCAGATTTGCCGATCATAAGTCAGTGCCTTGATATATTCAGCCGCCTTTTCCTTGTTTTGTCCGTATTTGAATAACGCGCACCCCGTCGTCCAGAACACCGTCGAGCCCTCGCCATTGGCGAATTTCGGCAGCGGGCCGAGGTGCAAAGCTTTCGGATCGTCCCAGCTCGCCGCCATGCGCAGCGGTGCGTTGAAGTACTTGATATAAAGACCGACACGCTGGGCGGCGAAGGCGGTCTCGTCCGGAGTCCCGTTGACCCCGGCGTCCGACGTGCCCTCGAGCAGAACATCGGGGTTCGCCAAGGCCATGATCTTCTTCATCAGCTTCAACGCTTCGATCGCGGGTTCGCTTGTGAAGTCGAACAGGCCCTCCGACGTGTACACATGTGTGCTCATGCTGTGCGTGATCGGTGCCAGCGAGCGCCAGCCATGGGCATCGAAGGTGGCGCCCCAGGGTGCCGCGTTGGAAACGGCGATCTTGTTCGCGTCGGCCAAGAAGTCGTCCCAAGTCGGGGGAGCCGCGTCGGCAATGCCTGCCTTATGCGTCAGGCCCGAGTGCCATCCCGTTCCGACCACATCGAGAAGGAAGGGCCAGCTGTAAAGCTTGCCATCGATCGTGCACTCCTCCCGAATTGATGGAAGAATGTCCTCGACCACGTCTTTCGGGATATAATTGTCCCAGGGCTCGATGACTCCGCCCTTGATCATCGCCGACATCTCCACGAACGGCGTCTGGCCAACATACACGTCCCAAGTGCTCTGTTTGTTCTTAGCCTCGGCCACGAAGCGCTCGATGCCGAAGCCCTCGACCGGCGCGATCTGGTAGTTGATGCCGGGGAACTTGGCGTTCACCGCCGGGATGCCGGGGTGAAGGTCTTGGATCCACTGATAGAATGTGGGCGTGAGCGGGCGATCCGCGGCAAGAGCCGAAGCGATGCTCATCCGCGTTGCGGCTCCCACGCCGGCCAGGCCGAGGCCCGCAACCAAGCTTCGCGTGAGCAATTCGCGCCTGTCGATAGTTTGTCGCGGCATCCGCCGATGACCTGCCTGCTGCAGGATGTATTCCTGTTCCTTTTGCACAGTCATGGGTGCGCCTCCCGATGTCTCTTCTCTACGCATCTCCCTCAATACGTGGTGAAACTGTTTCACAAATGCGCAAGACCCGCAACGACAGGAATGTTCTTGCGCGATGCCAAGCGCTGCTCGCTCGACGCCACCCGCCGCATTTGCGCGACCAACTGAACCTGCCTCCGATTAGTCCTGCTCGAACCCATAGATCTCCGGCAGGATGAAGATGGCTGCGAGCAGACCCACCAAGGGGAAGATGGCGACAAGCAAGGTCGCGGCGGCTTGCCCTATGGCCGTGAACAGGGACGGGAAAAGAAAGATCGCAAGGAAGGATGGCAACTTCACGAATACATAGGCGAAGCCGCTGGCCGTGCCGCGATATTCCGGGCTCGCCACCACAGTCGGAATGGTCATGCAGTTTGAGGCATCCCAGTAGTGGCCCCAGAGCATGGCAGCCGCCACGAACGGCAGCACCCCTGGATGGTCCGTATGGATGGCGACAGCCGCGGCCAGCAATGAGACCAGCACGATGCCAAACCCGGCGATGCTGATCCCGCGATGTCCGATCTTGGGCGTGATTATTGGCCCTACCCAGCCTGAGATGGCGGCAATGACATAAAGGCCCATCGTCACAAGATTGGTGCCGAGAATGGACGAAACGCCGAGGCTCACAAACAGCACAGGCAGGTAAAAGGCAAATGTCGAGAATTCGCCGGCCTGGCAAAAGCACGCGATCCAGCCGTAAATCGTCGCGCGCCAGCGGATCGGGTCCTTGCGGATTTCCGAGAGGAAGGCGGTCGGGCGTGGTTTGGGAACGGTGACGTCACTGTCGGGAAGCATGTCGAGCGGATCGGCGTACATGCTCAAGCTCACCTGCTTGGCTTCGCGGAAGCGACCCTGCCTGATGAGCCAGACGGCGGTTTCCGGCAGATCATGGCGCATCACCAGGATCACAAAAGCCGGTAGCGCGCCGAGCCCCAGGGTGACACGCCATATCCACTCTGGCGGCAGTTCCATGACAATGAACACGGCAATGACCGCTAAGGTGAGCACCTCGCCAATGGCAAACATGAACTGCCAGCGGTTGCCCATGACCTCGCGGTCGCCC
>NZ_JAFAVV010000322.1 GCF_019242285.1 Bradyrhizobium sp. | reverse complement strand
GGCGATGTCGGAGAGCATATCGCCGAACAAATTATCGCATACGATCACGTCGAACTGCTTGGGCCAGCGCACGAGCTGCATGCCGCCCGCGTCGGCGAGCTGGTGCTCGAGCGTGACGTCCTTGAACCCGCGCTGATGCAGCGCGGTGATGACTTCGTGCCAGAGCACGCCGGTCTTCATCACGTTGCGCTTCTCCATCGAGGTCACCTTGTTGTTGCGCTGGCGCGCAAGCTCGAAGGCGACGCGACCGATGCGTTCGATCTCGTAGGTGTCGTAGACTTGTGTGTCGACGGCGCGCTTCTGGCCATTGCCCAAGTCGCTAATGGTCTTGGGCTCGCCGAAATAGACCCCGCCGGTGAGCTCGCGCACGATCATGACGTCGAGCCCCTCGACCGCCTCGCGTTTCAGGCTGGAGGCATCCGCCAGCGCCGGATAGCACACCGCCGGCCGCAGATTGCCGAACAGGCCGAGCTCCTTGCGTAACCGCAACAGCCCCGCCTCGGGCCGCACCTCGTAGGGCACGCTGTCCCATTTCGGCCCGCCGACCGCGCCGAAGATCACCGCGTCCGCGGCCTTGGCCTGCGCCATCGTCTCCTCTGATATCGACACCTTGTGCGCATCATAGGCGGAGCCGCCGACCAGCCCCTGCTCGGTCTCGAACCGCGCCACCCCCTTGGCGTTCAGCCAGTCGATCAGGCGTGTGACCTCCGCCATCACTTCGGGGCCGATGCCGTCGCCGGGGAGAAGCAGCAGTTTGTGGGTCGCCATGGGGGCTATTTCCTCGCTCGTTTCGCGCGGAGTGCTAATGCGGCAGGCCTGGATTGGCAAGCCACGCGAGCCCGGCGGTAGCAGCCAATCGCCATCCGCACAGGCAGTGCGATCACCCTCCCCTGGAGGGGGAGGGTCGGCACGCAATCGAGCGAAGCGAGATGCGTGCCGGGGTGGGGTGATCTCTCAACTCGGGCACTGTTCGAGTCGAGGGACCGTCACCCCACCCCGATCGCTTCGCGATCGACCCTCCCCCTCCAGGGTCCCTCCAGGGGAGGGTGAAACGCATCGCTATTGCGTCAATGGCAAGACACCATTGCCGGCCCATGGCTGGGCAAGCCCGGAAGGGCCTGCCAGAATGGCTGAGTTCGGAGCCCTTCATTGCACGCACCTCATTCCGCCTCCAGCACCGCGCACCCCGCGCGCCTCATTCTCACACTGTCGCTGGCGCCAATCGTCGGTCTCGGCATCGGCCGCTTCGCCTATGCGCTGGTGCTGCCGGACATGCGCGACTCCCTGCACTGGTCGTATTCGGCAGCCGGCTTCCTGAACACGATCAACGCGGCCGGCTATCTCGCCGGCGCGCTCGTCGCCTCGCGGCTGATCCGGCGCTTCGGCTGGTCGGCGACGGTGCGCGGCGGCACGCTGGCCTGCCTGGTCTCACTCGTGATGTGCGCGCTCTCGGCCAATTTCGTCGTGCTGAGCCTGGCGCGGCTGATCGCAGGCGTCGGCGCCGCGGCCGGCTTCGTCGCCGGCGGCGCGCTGGCCGCGATGATCGCGCAGTCGCGGCCGGACCGCGCGAACTTTCTGCTCAGCCTGTTCTATGCCGGACCCGGGCTCGGCATTCTCGCCTCCGGCCTGATCGCGCCGTTCGTGCTGCACGGTTTTGGCTCCGGCTCCTGGTGGATCGCGTGGTGGGCGCTGGCGTTCCTCGCCGCCGCCATGACCGCACCGCTGCTGCTCACACGGCTCGACGGCAAGGCCGCGATCACCGAGGCCGGCAGCGCGCGCTTCGCGATCGCGCCAGTCGCGATCTATCTCGCCGCCTATTTCCTGTTCGGCGCCGGCTACATCGCCTACATGACCTTCATGATCGCCTACATCCGCGACGCCGGCGGCGGCGCGCCGGCGCAGGCCGCGTTCTGGGCCCTGATCGGACTAAGCGCCTTCGTGACGCCGTGGATCTGGCGCGGCGTGCTCGCGCTCGACCGCGGCGGCCTGTCGACCACGATCATCCTCGCCGTCACTGCCAGCGGCGCGGCGATGCCGATCCTCGGCTATTCCGCCGCGTGGCTTGCGCTCTCTGCCATCGTGTTCGGCGTCGGCTTTTTCGCGGTGGTCGGCTCGACCACCGCCTTCGTGCGCCATAACTACCCTCCGCCCGCCTGGCCGAGCGCGATCGCAGCGATGACCATTGCCTTCGGCATCGGCCAGACGCTCGGCCCGATCGTGGTCGGCGCCATCACCGATGCGCTCGGCAGCCTGAGCTACGCGCTGAACGTTTCAGCCGCGACACTGGTGCTCGGCGCGGTCGCGGCGGCGTTTCAGGGGAAGCTGCGAAAGCGGGGCTGAGACGAAAAGCGCGAGCCGGCTTCGTCTTGCAAGTTTGTCGCAGCACGCGCCTTCTGATTTTCGGAATATCGGTTGACGCCGACCCCAAATCAGTGGCATTATGCGCGCATCCCGCCTCCATCGGAGGGGCGTTTCGCGATCGTCACGGACGTGGGAGGCGGGAGGCGATGGACGCTTTGACGCGCGAGACGAGCGCGGTCGAAGCGGACGCGAAGCCGTGTGGTCCCGGCGCCGCGACGCTGGCGCCAAGCTTTTCGGCGATGATCCGAGAAGCGACGGGGGCAAGAGAGCCCGTTCCCCGAGGAGAGCACGGTATAAGCGTCAGCACCATCGCGCAGGGAAGGTCGGGTTTATCCGGCTGAGCCTGTGGTTCCTGCCCCGTGCTTTTGCCTGCACGGGGGCCATGGGTATCAGTCGATACCCGGCCTTCCCTGCGCCCTCTTCGATTCGAGGGTGATGTCTGTGCACGGCTCGGACGATTCACGTCGCGAGAATGCAGACGTGCGTCCTCTCCGCTGTTTGAAATGTGAATGAAGCGCCGCGTCACGCGACGAAGCTCGTAGGGTGGGCTAAGCGGGCACATGCATGGCGGCGCGCCACGCAAAGGTTGCAGCGTGCCCACCGCTCAGGATCGTGCTGTTGATACGATGGTGGGCACGACGCTCGCGCGTCTTAGCCCACCCTACGCGGCTTCGAGCGAACGACGTCGCTAACCCACCCTACCCACTACGGCTAGTTCCCGCTGAACGAGTTGTAGCCCTGGTCTTCCCAGTAGCCGCCTTTGTAGTCGTTGGTGACCTCCATCGAGATCACGTATTTCGGGTTCTTGAAGCCGAGCTTGGTCGGCACGCGGATCTTCATCGGGTAGCCGTAGGCGCGCGGCAGGATCTGGTCGGCGAATTTGAACGTCATCTGCGTCTGCGGATGCAGCGCGGTGCGCATGTCGAGCGGCGAGTTGTAGCCGTCCTTGTCGGCGCACTGGAACCAGACGTATTTCGCGCGCGTGTCGGCGCCGATCAGCTTGAGGAAGTCGCGGAGCGGCGTGCCGCTCCAGCTGCCGATCGCGCTCCAGCCTTCGACGCAGATATGCCGCGTGACCTGCTTGACCTCGGGCAGCTTGTATAGCTCGTCCAGCGTCCACGACTTCTTGTTCTCGACCAGGCCGCGCACCTCAAGCTTCCAGTCCGCAGCCTTGATGTCGGGCGCGTCGTCCTGATCGTAATAGCCGTTGAACGGGAACGGCCGCGTGATGGCGCTTTCCGGGAATTCCGGCGCCAGCGCGTTCGGGTTGAACATCCAGGCCTGCACCCCGTCATTGAATTTCGAGATCTGCTTCAGCATGCGTTCTGCCGAAAAGCTGTCGGAGACATCGCAGCCGGTCAGCAGCGTCAGCGCGCCAAGGCTGGCGCCGCCGGCGAGGAAACGCCGGCGTGCCGGATCGGGCAGCAGTCTGGCGGCGTCCTTCACGAGCACCTTCTTGTCGACGCCGGGGATCAGCAATTTGCGGATGCGGCCCATGATTGCCTCCCTGAATTCAGCGGCCGATGATCATGGCGCGCAGGCTTTTCGGCACCAGCAACGCCAGCACGAC
>NZ_JAFAVV010000130.1 GCF_019242285.1 Bradyrhizobium sp. | reverse complement strand
GAAGCCCTAGAACAGTTCGGCATACTGGAGCTATCCACTATAGGGGTACACGCGGCACATCGACGGACCTTCTTGGATTTTCTGGACCAGTTGGTACAGAACGCCGCTACCCTCGAAAAGGACGTACATAGGGCGTTCGAGAGTAGTCTCTGGATGCCCGGACGGAAGTATTCGTTGTTGTCCTCGAATGTAACGTTGAAGAGCGTCATCGCCACCTATTGTGATTCCGAGTTTACGGGACCCCGTGCGTCTAAGAGGCCAGACCTTCTGCTCTCCCAGGACTACGGCGACAGCTATCTCCTGATCGAGTTCAAGCGCCCGTCGCACTCGATCACCCGCGATGACATCGCTCAAGCCGAAAAATATCGGGACGATCTGTCCCCACGGCTGTCGTCGACGTCCAAGATGGAAATCGTTCTGATCGGAAAGGGCAGGTCACCCGCGCTGGATGCGAACCGACTGCACGACACCATCGTTATCCAATCTTACGCCAGTATCATCTCGTCGGCCCGAACGGAATTGGACTGGCTGATCGCGTCGTTAGCATCACCTCAGATCGACGCGTCGCAGACGATGGCGCGTGGGTAATGCCGATCGCGCACGAAACGTGCACGTCTCCCGAGGGAATCAGGCGAGAGCAAGCATTCTTGTCCCTGATGTCCTCATCCTATGAAGGAGCAGCACCGACGACATATCCTTGTTCGTCAAAACTGACGCGCGTCCCGCGCGGAAAAGTCCGACCGGCGAGGACATGCTCTCGTGCCAGCACGGCCACCGCAAGGCGGCCATTCTTGTGAAAGTTCAACGCCCAATGCAGCTCTTCGCCACTGGCGCAGGGAATGCCGTCGATATCGCGATCGGCCGCCAAATGCAGAGAGCTGACGCGCTGGTTGGAATGAAACCACACCAGCGTTCCGCCCAGGCAAGGCAAGCCATCGACCTCCTGATCGGCGCCCAGTTTCACGTCATTGAGGCGCCCGTCCTCCTGTCCCCTGTAGTAACGAAAGAAAGAGTCTGCGCCGAACCATCGCGTACCGAACTGCCACTCGCGGGACAGCGTTGCGCCGATAAGGCCGCCCTCGCGACTGAACCAAGCCTCGCCTCGGCGGCACGGAACACCGGCAACCTCGATATCCTCCTTGAAGACGACAAACCAAGGCCGGCCATCCGCCCATCGTTTCGTAACCTCGTAGGCATCCGCCGGAAGCGTCCCTAGCACGCCCTTTGGCGCGGCGGCGCGAACGCTCGCCGCCACATCCGCAACAGAGCTCGGTGGCTTGCGCTTGCGCCGGACCTCGTTCGCCGCATTCGTCCGGAAATTCGCCGGCGCGTAGCCTGAGATCTCATGCCAGACCACGTTGATCGGCATGACCGGATCATACTTGGCTCCCACGAGATAGGGGTAGGGGTGCTCATGGTCTCTGCTGACGTCCCAGCGGCCATCAATGCGCGGCCGCAGAACTTCGCCGACATAGGCGACGAGGTGATCGTAGAGCTCCAGCGTCGCGCGCTCGCCGCCGATGTGCTCGACATATTCGGAAACGACATCGAGACTCCCATACGAGAAATCGAGAACGTCCGCGGTCTGCGACATCCGCGAACGAAGCTCCGCAACGAGCGTATCGATGTTGGAGATCAGCCGATCCTTCAGTGGTGAATAATAAGCCCAATGTCTGGAGGACCCCTGGCGTCCGTGCTTGATGTCCTCTTCGACCCTTGCGCACCAGCGCAGGAAGCGATGGAAGACATCGGCTGCATAGACGTCGCCCTTGCCTCCGAGGCCGGAGAGCTCGCCGAACACGAACAAGAAGCGCTCGCCCGGCAGTTCATAAACGCGCGATTGCGGCGACGAGCCGTGCAGCGCCGCCGCCATGTCCGGGCAAGGCCTCGCGCCGGACGCAATCAGCTCCTCGACCTGGCGCTTGGTCAGGCGACGTTCGTTGAGGGTCCTCCTGCGAGCCATCGGCGAGCACCTCGTATCCATTGGCCGAAAAAGCGTGTCAGTTGTTGGCGCCAAGTATGCAAGGGGTGTTGTCGGCGGCTCCCGTTCAGGCGCATGTCCAGGCGCCCCGTCGCATAACGCATTCATAATTATCTTTCGGACGCTTCTTCTCGTCAAACTTCTCAGGCCTTCTGCAGCGATCGTGATCGGGTCCGTCTTGTGCGGCCCGCAAAACGCCAGACTTTCCGGAGGACGGAGATGGGATTCAGCCTCAATCCGCTAAAGGACATCTCCAGCGCGCTGCAGGCGGGAGAACATCTCGCGAGCAAGGTGGTGGACGAAGGCGCCAAAGTCGTCGAGGACGGCGCCAAGGGGTTCGCCAGCGCGATGGAGGACGCGGCCAAGGTCGCCTCGCATATGTCGCTGTCGGACCTGGGCCATACTGCGCTCGACGTAGCCTCGTTTGTGCCGGGGCTTGGAACTGTGACCGGACTGGTCAATGCAGGTTGGTACGCCGCCGAGGGCGACTGGGGCAACGCAGCGCTGTCCGCTGCAACCGCGATTCCTATCGCCGGCGATTTCGTCGACGCGGCGAAGGTCGGCAAGGACGCCCTCACCATCGGCAAGGATGTTGAGAAGGGCGTGAAACTGGCCGAGGAGGCCGAGACCGCTGCGAGGGTCGCCAAGGACGGCAAGGACGTGGCCCAGGTAGGCGGCCATGCCACGGAACTCTCCAAAGGCGCCGAGGAGATCGAGCAAATCTTCCGCAGCGCCGGCAAGACGGCGACTGACAGCCAGGTCTCGCTGAAACAGCTGCGCATGGTGCTAGGGCGAGCCGGCGTGAGTCCAAGCCCCTACAGCCTCGTCAAGGTACCCACGGAGATCTCCCAGGAACTGGAGAAGGCAGGGGCGAAAGTATGGGGCTGGGTGTCCCGCGACGCCGCCGGTGCGCCAATCCGCGACGCGCGCGGCCGGCCGATCATCAATTTCACGGAGCGGGGCTTGTCGTCACTCGAGGAGAGCGTAAAAACCTTCGGCCACGAGGTGCAACATCTCAAGGACTTCGCCGCGGGCATCGTGACCGCAAGGGAAGCGGACGCCGAGCGCGCGGGCGAGCAGTTGTGGCGGATGATTTCCAAGCTGATCGGATGACGACAGGGATCATGTTGTGACAGGGAAGTGGATCGAGGCCGGCGGCGAATACCAGTTGCCCTGCATGAAGGCGGCTGGACGGGTGCTAAAGGGCGAACAGGTCATCTGCCCCAAATGCCACGGTGGCAATCTGCGCTATTATTTCCACGTCTTCAATAAGAGCCGGGGCGAGGGCACGGTCTGGGTATGGTGCCGCAATTGCCATATCACCTGTCACCTGCCGCGGGTTTCCCCGATGGGCCTGAAGCAGCAGGACCCTTTCGCCGATCTCGACATCGAGCAGTTCGCCAAGCTCGAGGCCGATCCGGCGATGCCGCTGCTGGACCGCCTTGACCGCCTGTGGGACGAGGGAAAACTGAGCTGAGCGGCCTCGCGCCGGACCGCGCTCTCCATTCGATGGGCATGGGGCTCCTTCGCTATTCGGCGAGCAAAGACCTGCTCAGTCGGACAAGATGGGGAGTTTCGCGAGGGCGGCTCTAAGGTTTTCTGCGTCCCAAGGAAGGTGTTCTGCGATGGTCAAGCCGACGATATCGATCACTTCAGCGCATTTGTTCAAGAGTGCGACGACCGTGTCGAAGTCCATTTGTCCAGTCGGAGAAGCCTTGAATTGCTCGGCCAAACCAGCGGGGTTGTTAAAAAGCTGCTCGCGAAATTTCTTCGGATCGAGAACGTCGAGATCGAAGTGAACCACGAGTTTGGACGCGCCCGTTGCTTTTATCCAGTCGGTAACTTCGGAAAAATTCTGGGTCAATTCGGACGGCGCAAACACGGTGGGTTTAAGTTCTTCGACGGCGCGGCGGCTACGCTCGGAGATTGTGCCTTTGTCGATGCCGACGTAAGCGAGCCGTTTTGTGGGAATCGGGTCTTTTGCGAAGGCTGCGAATTCGGCGTCACCTTTTCCAAGCAAATTCAGCATCGGATATCCGTG
>NZ_JAFAVV010000099.1 GCF_019242285.1 Bradyrhizobium sp. | reverse complement strand
GGTCCTGCTGCTGCTATGCCTGATGTATCTGATTCTTTACGTCGACAGGGTCAACATCTCCACGGCGGCACCGCTCATCAAGGCGGACCTCAACCTCAGCAACACCGATCTTGGGCTTGCCTTTTCGGCCTTCGCCTATCCGTATGCATTCTTCCAGCTCGTGGGCGGGTGGCTCGGCGACCGGTTCGGTGCCCGTGCCACGCTCGGGATCTGCGGCATGATTGTGTGCGCCGCCACGGCCGCCACCGGCCTCGTCGGCGGGCTTTCCTCACTGTTTGCGGCGCGGCTTGCCCTAGGCCTCGGCGAGGGCGCGACGTTCCCTACAGCCACCCGCGCTATGTCGGTTTGGATACCGGCCGACCGCTGGGGGTTCGCGCAGGGCATCACACACTCGTTCGCCCGGATCGGCAACGCACTCACGCCGCCGCTGATCGCCGGGCTCGTCGTCGTGAGCTCCTGGCGCGCCTCGTTCTTCATGCTCGGTGCCGTCAGTTTGGTTTGGGTGCTGGTGTGGGTCTGGTTCTTCCGCAACGATCCCGAGCGCCATCCGTCGGTCTCGCCGGGAGAGCTCGCTGCTATCACGGCCCATGGCCGTCGCCCTACGGAACCCTCCGTGCCGTGGCTCCAGCTGTTTGCGCGAATGTCCCCCGTAACGGCAGTAGATTTCTGCTATGGGTGGACACTGTGGCTGTTCCTGAGTTGGATCCCGTCATTCTTCTATCAGAACTACCATCAGGACTTGCAGCATTCCGCACTGTATTCCGCCGGCGTATTCACGGCAGGCGTGATCGGCGACACATTGGGCGGCGTGTTCAGCGACTGGCTCCTGCGCCGTTCGGGCAACCGCGGAACCGCGCGGCGCAACGTGATCGTCGCCGGGATGCTAGGCGGCTTCGTATTTCTGCTGCCCGTGATGCTGATCCATGATCTCACGACCGCTGCCATCTCGTTGTCGCTGGCGTTCTTCTGCGTGGAGCTGATCGTGGCGCCGATCTGGTCGGTGCCAATGGACATCGCTCCACACTATTCCGGATCGGCAAGCGGCATGATGAATTTCGGCTTCGGCGTTGCCGGCATCATCTCGCCGGTCATCTTCGGCTTTCTGGTCGACACGACTGGAAGCTGGACCCTCCCGTTCGGCGCCTCGGTGACACTGCTGTTGGTCGGTGCCGGATTCGCGTTCCGCATGCATGCGGAGCGCCCGTTTGAGCCCCTGCCGCCAGCGGAGCCGCAGCTCGCGCCGGCAGCCGAGTAATGGAATGTCGACATCCGGACAGGGATCGCTGGATCCCGCTGCGCATCTTCTGTCCGGAACGCGCAACCAGCTGCGGACAGCCGCAGCACGTCACGGATCTTGCGCATCGGTAGTCTTCGGTCTAGTAGCCGAATCATAGCTGAGTGATACGGCGGTCTCTGAAGCGGCGTTGACGGACCTTCTTCGTGGTCCAGACGAAGGGCTCAGCTCTGTCGTTGTAGGCTTTGACGTAGGCGACGGCGTTTCGAACGCGCCGCGATGATCCTTCGCCGCAGCAGCAGATGCTCAGCCCACGCGCCTAGCTAGTCCGCTTTGAACCAACCCTGGTGAATGAAGATCTGGCAAACCACCGTGGAACGTGTCGTCCCGCCGTCGGCCCGACGATCAAGTATTTCGTTGAGAATCTACTTTCCGGTGAGGCCGGTGAGAATGATGCCGCGCATAGCCTTGACGAGCTTGGGTCCGCTGAGCTCGTCGCTGCGGCGGTACCACTCGAGGAACGTGCCGTCGTGATTGGCCACGATGATCGACACCAACTCGCGGCTAGGGACGTCTGTGCGGAATTCGCCCATCCTTTGGCCTTCCCGAATCAGCTCGTTGAGGCCTTCGTAGAATTTCCGATAAAGTGCCTTGGTTTTGCGTGCGACCGGTCCGTCTTCAAATTCCAGCGACATCAGAATGATCAGGAGCATGTTTTCGCGATCCGTTACGCCAAGCTGCGCCTGATGATGCAGGAAGTGAACCAGTTTCTCGGTGGCCGTGCCCTCAGAACTCTCCAATAGTTTCAGTACAGTATCGATCACGATTTGCTCGGCTTGATTCAATAGCTCGAGCAGCACCGCTTCCTTGCTGCCGAAATAAAAATAGACCGAGCCCTTGGTCATCTCGACGGCGGCAGCGATCTCCTCTAGCGTTGTCGACGCATAGCCCTTTGAGACGAACAAATGGCGGGCAGCAGACAAAAGTTTTTCGAGGCTCGCTTCTCGCTGCTCAACCTTGGTCCTTCGCTTCGTTGCCCTTGCCACTACGCGCCTCGATCAGTTCTGCTTGCGATCTCATTTTAGCATGCCGCCCCGTCCGGGCGAGGCAGCAGCCGTTCGGCGCCCCGTTGTCCCCCAGAAAAACCGATCGACAGGAGCTTGACATACTATCTGGATAGTATTAATGATTGCAAGTAAGCTAGAGTCGCAACACTCGGTCCGGCCGATCGGTGAAGTCCACGAATTGCTTTGATACATAAAATACTATCTGGATAGTATCTTATAAAGGACGGCAACATGCGGCTCAATCTGCAGGAAAAATCGGTCATCGTGACGGGCGCAGCGTCGAATATCGGACGCGGGATTGCGCTGGCCTTTGCCGAGGAAGGCGCGGCGGTCGCAATCGCAGATATCGATGCCGATCGCGCACAGACGGTAGCGGATGAGGCGCTGGCACGCGGGGCATCGAAATCGATGGCGATCAGGGCAGACGTCTCGAACTGGCCCGATGTCCAGGCGATGACAGCCCGGGTCGAGGGCGAGTTCGGTTCGGTCGATATCCTCGTGAACAACGCCGGCTGGGTCGTCGACCGCCTGTTCGTGGAGAAGCCGCGGGCTGAGTGGGAGAAGGAGGTGCAGATCAACCTTTGGGGCATGATCAACTGCACGCGTGCGGTGCTGGATGGCATGATCAGCCGCTCCTATGGTGCGGTGGTCAGTATTGCCTCCGATGCCGGCCGGATCGGCGAGTTCCGCGAAGGCGTCTACGGCGCGTGCAAGGCCGGCGTGATCGCGCTGTCCAAATCGCTCGCCCGTGAAAACGGCAGGCACAACATCCGTTTCAACGTAGTGTGCCCGGGAACCACCTTGCCGGCGCCCGGCGAGGAGATCAGTCCGACCAGCCTGTGGGCGACCGACGAAATGAAGGTCTGGCTCCAGGACGACATGCGGAGCCGGATCAGCAAAGCCTATCCCCTTCGCCGGGTTGGTACCCCGGCCGATATCGCGCCAGCAGTTCTGTTCCTTGCCTCCGACGTGGCATCATTCGTGACCGGCCAGACGCTGAGCGTCAGCGGTGGCTATTCGATGGTGTGAAAGGTGAGGGAGGCAGCGATGAACCAGACGAGCGCGAACGGCAACGGCGAGGACAAGGGCTACAACAGGTACGCCGATTATCGGCGTCTTCTTATCGACTGGCCGCATGAGCGGGTCATCCGCGTCACCATGGCCAACGGCAAGATGAACTCGGCCGACGCGACGATGCATGCCGAACTCGGCCGGATCTGGCGCGACATCGATGCGGATACGGCGGTCTCCGCTGTGATCTTCACCGGTGCGGGCGATGTGTTCTCCGCCGGCGGCGACTTCGGCATGATCGGCGACATCATTGCCGACCACGACACTAGGCTTCGCAACTGGAAAGAAGCCAAGGACATCGTCTACAATGTCATCAATTGCTCGAAGCCGGTGGTGAGCGCGATCCGCGGCGCGGCAGTCGGCGCGGGGCTGGTTTGCGGTATTCTCGCAGATATCTCGATCGCCGCGAAGACGGCGCGTATCATCGATGGCCACACCAAGCTCGGCGTCGCCGCAGGCGACCATGCGGCGATCGTCTGGCCGCTGCTCTGCGGCATGGCCAAGGCGAAATACTATCTGCTGCTGTGCGATCAACTGAACGGCGAGGAAGCCGAGCGCATCGGACTGGTCTCGATGTGCGTCGAGGACGCTGATCTCGATGCTAAGGCGCTGGAGATCGCGACCCGGCTCGCTAATGGGCCGCAGAGCGCCATTCGCTGGACCAAATACAGCCTCAACAACTGGCTGCGCCAGGCCGGACCGGCCTTCGATGCCTCGCTCGCGCTCGAATTCCTGGGCTTCACCGGACCGGAGGTGAGGGAGGGACTGCAGGCCTATCTTGACAAGCGTAAGCCGGTGTTCTCGCGCGACTGTCCCCTTTGAGGAGCGGAAAATGAATCAAGCCGCGGTGCAGAACATGCAGGACGATGATGCTCCCATCAGGACGAGCTTGCGGGATGGTGTCGGCACGATCGAGCTGGCGCGCCCGGCCGTGTTCAACTGCCTATCGCGGCAGATGCTCTCCGACATCGATCATGCCATGGCGACATTTGAGCGCGACGGAGCCCGCACGGTCCTTGTCACAGCGAGCGGCAGGAATTTTTGCACGGGAGCCGCGCTCGACGAAGTGGAACAGGTGCGTCAGGGCGAAGCGGAGCTCTGCAGCTTTCTTGCGCTCGGTCATGCCGTGCTCGATCGCATCGAGGCCGGTCCCCTGCCGGTCGTCGCAGCCGTGCAGGGCCTCTGCCTCGCCGGCGGAATCGAACTGGCGCTCGCCTGCGATGTGGTGTTTGCCGCCGAGGACGCGCGGTTCGGCGACCAGCACGCGGCGCTCGGCCTGATCCCGGGGTGGGGCGGCTCGCAGCGGTTGACGCGAACGATCGGCCTGCGCCGCGCGCTCGATTTGATGTACAGCGCCCGCTGGATCGACGCGCCCGCTGCGCTGCAATGGGGTCTTGTCAATCACGTCGTGCCGGCGGCGCGATTGCACGACGAGGCGCTCTCCTATGCGCGGCAGCTCGCAACGCGCAGCCGCGCCGGCCTGTCGGCGATCAAGCGCCTCGGCCGTCACGCCGCGAATGCCGGCCAGTCTCTGCCGGACGGCCTGCGCCTGGAGCAGCGGGAAGCAATGCACGTCCTGACCGGTACCGATATCAACGAAGGCCTCGCCGCGTTCCGTGAACGCCGCGTGCCGAACTTTGCGAGGTGAACAATGAACGCCGTCGATCCAGCGATCGCCTCGAGGGGGTCAGTCATGTCGCCGTCATCCGCGCACAAGCTCTATCCGATCCTGCTGTCGCCGCTGCGTGTGGGCGCCCACACCTTGCGCAACCGCGTGATCATGGGCTCGATGCACACTCGCCTCGAGCACGAGAGTGAGCCGGACAAGCGCCAGCGCGCCTTCTATGGAGCGCGTGCCAAAGGTGGCGCGGCGCTGATCATCACCGGCGGCTTCTCGCCGAACGAGGCCGGCCGGCTTGAACCCGGCGGCCCGACCCTGATGGCAGGCGATGATCTCGCGCCGCACCGCACCGTGGTCGACGAGGTGCACAAGCACGGCGCAAAGATCCTGATGCAGATCCTGCACTCCGGACGCTATGCCAAACACGACAATATCGTGGGTGTGTCATCGATCCGCTCGCCGATCAATCCACGGGTGCCCCGGCCGATGACGAATGAGGAGATCGATGCGACCATCGACGATTTCGTCAAGACGGCTGTGTTGGCATCGCAGGCCGGATATGACGGCGTCGAGATTATGGGATCGGAAGGCTATCTGATCAACCAGTTTACTGCCCCGCGAACCAATGACCGCACCGACCGCTGGGGCGGCTCGGTTGAGAACCGGAACCGTTTCTCGGTCGAGATCGTCAGACGCATCCGCGCGACGTTGGGGCCGGACTTCCTCGTGATGTACCGCATCTCGGCGATCGATCTCGTCGAACGGGGATCGACCGCGGACGAGATCGATCAGCTCGCGCTGGCGGTGCAGGCGGCAGGCGCGGATATCTTCAACACTGGTATCGGCTGGCATGAGGCGCCGGTTCCGACGATCGCATTCAGCGTGCCGCGCGCAGCGTTCTCCTTCGCGGTGCGGCGCCTCCGGAAAGTCGTCTCGATCCCGATCGTCGCTTCGAACCGGATCAATATGCCCGACGTGGCGGAGAACCTGCTCGCCGACGGGGCCTGCGATTTCGTGTCGATGGCCCGCCCGATGCTGGCCGATCCTGATTTCGTGCTGAAGGCGCAGGAAGGCCGGCCCGAGGATATCAACACCTGCATCGCCTGCAATCAGGCTTGCCTCGATTTCATCTTCTCGGACCGCACCGCGACCTGCCTGGTGAATCCGCGCGCCTGCCGAGAGACCGAGTTCGACGAGGCGCCGCGCCAGCCAAAGCGGATCGCGGTGATTGGCTCGGGACCTGCCGGCCTCGCCGTGACATCGACCGCGGCAGCGCGCGGCCACCAGGTCACGCTGTTGGAGGAACACGACAAGCTCGGCGGCCAGATTCACCTCGCGCGCCGCGTGCCGGGGAAAACCGAATTCAACGAGATGCTGCGCTATTTCATCCGGCAGATCGAGCGCGCAAAGGTCGATGTCCGGTTCGGCGTTCGCGCCACCGCCGACGACTTTGCGCCAGGCGCCTACGACAGGATCGTCATCGCAACCGGCATCCTGCCGCGCAAGCCGGATATCGAGGGCATCGATCATCCCTCGGTCGTGTCCTATCTCGACGTCCTGCTTGGCCGCGTCGCGGTCGGCAAGCGCGTTGCCATCATCGGCACGGGCGGAATCGGCTACGACGTCGCGGAATTCCTCACCCACGTCGATCACGGTGAAAATGCCGTTGATCATTTCCTGAACGAATATGGCATCGACACCTCGATCACCGCGCCTGGGGGCCTGAAGGCAGCGCAGCCGGCGAGCTCGCCGCGGCAGGTGACGCTGTTCCAGCGCCGCCAGTCGCGGCCGGGAGAACGGCTTGGCGTCTCGACCGGATGGATTCTCCGCAATCGCCTGCGCGGCCGTGGCGTCACCGCGATCGGTGGCGCGGTTTACGAGAAGATCGACGATCACGGCCTGCACTATGTGGTGGACGGTGATCGGAAGGTGTTCGCGGCCGACAACATCGTGATCTGCGCCGGTCAGCTGCCGAACACGGCGCTGGCGGATGAACTGAAACGGAGAGGACTAGAGGCAACCTGCATCGGCGGCGCCGAACGGGCCGAAGAGCTCGATGCGCTGCGTGCGATCCAGCAGGGGGTACGGCTCGCATACGACCTGTGAGCTGACAACACAACGCGCCAGCGAGCGCTGCGGAGGGATGTTCAATGAGGGACAGGATGTCGCACGTCCAGACGGACGACTATCTGGCCGCGTGGAACGAGCGGCTCCTGGTCGACTACCTCGACGAGGCCGCTGTGAAACATCCGGATAGAGCCGCGATCGTCGATTTCGAATACGGCACGAACAGGCAGATCGAATTGACCTTCGCCCAATTGCGACGCCGCGTCGATCAGATTGCCTGGAGTCTTTACGGGCTCGGCGTCCGGCGCGGCGATGTCGTCTCCGTGCAGTTGCCGAACTGGTGGCACTTCGTGGCGGCGCATCTGGCCTGCCTGCGTGTCGGCGCTGCGACAAACCCGCTGATGCCGATCTTCCGTGAGCGTGAATTGTCCTTCATGCTCGGTCTTGCGGAATCCCGTGTGGTTATCGTGCCGAAGGTGTTTCGCGACTTCGACCATGAGGCGATGATCGAGCGCATCCGGCCGTCGCTGCCGTCGTTGCGTCATGTCATCGTGGCCGGTGGCACCGGTTCGAACAGCTTCGACCGGCAGCTCCTGGCGGATCAAGTCCCGCCCGATGCGGCCAAACTCTTTGCTGCGCAGCGGCTGACCGCTGATGACGTCGTCCAGCTGCTCTACACGTCGGGAACGACGGGCGAGCCGAAGGGCGTGATGCATACCTCGCGGACCCTGTTGACGACGATGCTTCCGAGCATTCGCCATCTGCAACTGCGCGAGGGCGAGCCGATCCTGTCAGCAACGCCGCTGGCGCACCAGCTCGGATTCATCCTGGCGGTGATCGTGCCGATCGCGCTGGGCTCACCGATCGTGATGCAGGATGTGTGGAATGCGGCCGTCGCGCTCGAGAGGATACGCAAATTCGGCGTCACCTTCGCGATGGGCGCGACGCCGTTCCTGGCCGATCTGATCGACACCGCGGCGAAGGAAGGCGATGCCGGACCGCTGCGGACATTCCTGTCGGCGGGAGCGCCGATCCCGCGGACGCTGGTAAAGCGGGCGCGCGAAGAGATCGGCGTCAAGGTGCTGTCGGCCTATGGCATGACCGAGAACCTGCTGGTCAGTTCGGCCCGGCCGGACGACCCGGAGCAGAAAGTCTCGGAGACCGACGGGGCGCCGAGCCTCGGGCTTGAGCTGCGTGTCGTCGACAACGAGCGCAAGCCGTTGCCGTCCGGCCAGTCGGGACGGCTGCAGACGCGCGGCACCAGCATCTTCATCGGCTATCTCAAGCGGCCCGAGCTTTACAATGTGGACGGCGACGGGTGGTTCGACACCGGCGATCTCGCCCGGCTCGATGCCGACGGCTACGTGACCATCACCGGCCGCTGGAAGGATGTGATTATTCGCGGTGGCGAGAACGTCCCGGTCGTGGAGATCGAGAATGTGCTCTATCGGCATCCCGCGGTGCGCCAGGTCGCGATCGTCGCCATGCCCGATGCCCGCCTGGGAGAGCGCGCCTGCGCCTTCGTCGTGCCACGCGAGGCGGCATCGCTCGCTTTCGCCGACATGCAGGAGTTCCTGCAAAAATCCGGCGTGGCACGGTCGTACTGGCCGGAACGGCTCGAAGTGGTCGACGCCATGCCGATGACGGCGAGCGGAAAGATCCAGAAATTCGTGCTGCGCGAGCGCGCCAAGGAATTGGTGCACGCTCAACAGATTTGCGCGGCGGACAAAGGGCAATAGAAAGGTCGCTTACGATGCCAACCCAAATGCGAGCGGCTGTGCTGACGGCCTTCGGCTCTCCACTTCAGATTGGCTCGGTCTCGCGTCCCGAGGCCGCGGAGGGCCATGTCCTGGTCCGGATCAAGGCGAGCGCGGTCAACCCGCTTGACCTGAAGATATGCAAGGGACAGGCGGCGCATGCGCGGCATTCGCCGCCGGCCATTCTGGGTATTGATGTCGCAGGTGTCGTCGAGAGCGTTGGTGCAGGCGTCGCGGGATTCGCGCCGGGCGACGAAGTGTACGGCATGACGGGCGGCGTCGGAGGGCTGCAAGGCTCGCTCGCCGAATTCGTTGCGGCGGATGCCAGGCTGCTGGCGCCGAAGCCGAAAACTCTCGACATGAGACAGGCGGCGGCGTTGCCGCTGATCTTTATCACCGCCTCGGAGGGGCTCGTGGACAGAGCTCACGTCCGCGGCGGGCAAAAGGTCCTCGTTCATGGCGGCGCGGGCGGAGTTGGCCACATCGCCGTCCAACTCGCGCGAGCATTCGACGCCGAGGTGTTTGCAACCGGCTCCGTCAAGGACAAAGCCTATATCGAGGGGATCGGCGCGAGCTTCATCGACTACAAGGAAACGCCGGTTGAGGCCTATGTTGCCGCTCATACCGCAGCTCGGGGCTTTGATCTCGTCTATGACACTGTGGGCGGAGCCGTGCTCGACGCGTCGTTCAATGCGGTGGCGCGCTTCGGACACGTCGTCAGCGCGCTCGGCTGGGGCACGCACGCACTGGCGCCGCTATCATTTCGCGCGGCAAGCTATTCCGGCGTGTTCACGCTGTTGCCGATCTTGACCGGAGAGGGACGCGCGCACCATGGCGACATCCTGCGCGAAGCCACAAGGCTGGTAGAGGCCGGCAAGATCGTGCCCCGGCTCGACCCGCGCCGTTTCAATCTCGACACGATCATGCAAGCTCATGCCGCCCTCGAAAGCGGGGCAGCGACGGGCAAGATCGTCCTCGACATTGCTACGTAGCCGCGGCGACGGAGCGGAAAAAACTCGACCGTCAGCGGGGCGTTCGACGAAAGAAGCTATCGGCGCCATTTGGCCGATTCACGCGACAATGGCGCGCCAAATCTACGACAACGAGTAGAAGGCATAGTCAGATCGAATGTCGAGCGATAGTTTGTCCGTCGTTGACGTGAAGCAAGGAGATGCAAGAGCAGGTATTTCCGGTGCGGATGTCTAACTATAAGGACATGAAGACCGGCTAACTCATTGATTTATGGTGGGGCCGGCAGGACTCGAACCTGCAGCCGCGCCGTTATGAGCGGTGGAATATCGAACGACTTTGCTGATTTTGCTGCTTTTGTTCGATTTCGACCGCGTTCGTTGCGTTTTGATGAGGCCCATTCTGGTGCGAAACTGGTGCGGCGCTCGTGCTGCCGTCGCGCTGACGGGCCTGAGTTGCCTGTCGCGCTTACAGATCGGAAACGTGCTTGCCGACCGACTTAGCAAGTTGGACGAGTTTTTGGCTCTCAAGAATGCCACTGCGGCTTGGACAACGATATTCCTGAGATGAAAGGGAAAGAGAATGCAGGCGTCGAAGATGGCGACCGAAGGCTCAAACGCCATGGCGCCGCCTGAGGTCCTCGGCGTCCTCGGCGAGCGCCTCCATCGCCGCCCGCTGGGCCTCAATCCGTGACTTCAGTGCCAATATATCCTTCAGTCGTGTACGGCGATGTTTGCCCACATATCGAAATGGCAGATCGCCGACGTCCATGCGATGCACGACGAGAGGTCGGGAGATTCCAAGAATGTCAGCCGGATCGCAAGCTGCGAAGCGCCCCTTCGGCCATCGAGTCATACGGCGCAGCACGTCCTTCGTGCTTCCGCCTGCGCTTTAGCAAGAACGTCCGCCAATTCAGCAGGTTTACGCCGCGCTTGCGGCGGACGAGACTCGCAACACCATGATCTTCAACGATGTCTTGCAAGCGCTGGAAGACAGACGTTCGCCGGTAATCCTGACGGAGCGTAAGGAGCACGCGTTGCTCCTGGCCGAGCGGGTCTCTCGTTTCGCGCAATGTCATCGTCCTGACCGGCGGGCGAAGCAAAGACGAGCCGCCATGCAACGGCTCGGCGATGTTTCCGCGACCGACGAACGGGTGTTGATCGCTACGGGACGATACATCGGCGAAGGCTTCGATGATGCCCGGCTCGACTCACTGTTTCTAGCCATGCCGATCTCATGGAAGGGGACGCTCGCACAATATGTCGGACGTCTGCATCGATCTTACCCTGCCAAGCGCGAGGTCATTGTCTATGACTACCGTCGACGACGCGGCATCCAGGTTCGTGCGCCCCTGCAAGGAGTCCAGATCGGCGCCTTCACGGTGTTGGCGCCAAGCCGCGCGCGATACGTAAGGCTTATTCCTGATCTCGACAAGACGCCTCAATCCTACGCCAGCGACTCCGCGTCCAGCCTGGGCGGCATTCTTACCAATGTCTTTAAGAACGTCGTCGAAAAGATAAAGGAGAGCTTGAACCTCGAAACGCTCGACACAAATCCACCGGCGACGTCGGCGTCGAATGAGACCTCCGTTGTCCAGATCGCGGCATTCGGTGATAAGAGAATCTTGCTCACCGGTGACGTTGGTCCGGAAGGGCTCGACGAAGCCGCAGCGTACGCCGAGAACATTAGCTTTTCCATTCAGCCTTCGCTTGTTCAGATTCCTCATCACGGCAGCCGCAGAAACGTTACCCCGGCCGTTCTCAACCGCTGGCTCGGACCTTACCCGGGGAGCGGCCGCGGAGACGCGATCGCCTCGATCGGCAAAGACCAAGACGGCTACCCGCGCAAGAAAGTCGCTAACGTGTTCACGCGCCGCGGTTACGACGTCTATGCGACGCGCGATGGCTGGGTGAATTTCTATTACGGTTATGACCGTCGGCCGAACATGGGTGACGCCTCGATTATCCCTTTCACCCAGATGTAGAGGACGATTGAGCCTTGCCCAAGTTCGATCGATATACGCTGTTCGCGCGCTTGATCCCCGCCATCATCGCGGCGGCACCGGCGATCGCCCTGGCATGGGTGCTGGTGTCG
>NZ_JAFAVV010000096.1 GCF_019242285.1 Bradyrhizobium sp. | reverse complement strand
GTGTTGGCAGCCGTCGGCGTATCTTTATCGCTGGCGGGTGGTGCATCGGCGGCAACTGCTGTGCCGTCGGCGGATACTCAGGCGCGGCCTATTACGCCGAGCCACGAGATCACTCTCAATGAAGAGGAAGTCTCCGACGTTAGCTTGGCGACGTTCCATGTCTTCGACAAGGAGCACGCCGGAGCACCCATGCTCGGCGAGAAGTATGCCCGAGGCTGCGGGTGTCGAGGCTGCGGCGGCGGCAGAGGTTGCGGCAGGGGTTGCGGCCGCGGCTGCGGTTGCGGCGGCTGGATCGGAGGCTGCGGCGGCTGCGCGTGCTGCGTTCCGTGGCGTCCGTGGCTCTGCTACTGATCTACAGTGGACTGACCTAGGCTCTCTGACCTGGCACCATGTCGAATTCGCAGCGCAGCGGGCTGCGCCAGTGAGTTCGGAGCGTGACGGCCAAGCGGAGTGGCCGACCCTATCGGGAAAGCGCCGGCGCGCGAGCTGGACCACAACGCTCGCGCGCCTTAAATTTGCGCCCTGGCAATCGAAAAATTGGCGATTTGAACTGGTCGCGATGAGCGTCAATCCGCGATGAGCGATAAACGAAGAAGCGCGCGGGTTGACCTTAAGACCGGCGATCGCGCGAACGGCCTGACCCGGCCTGCTGGCAAAGACATTCCCCGGTTCTCGCCGAATTTCTCCGTGTATGTGCTGCCGCCCGATGTCGTCTGTCTCTATTCGGAGCATCGGAAGTTCTTTCTGCACGGCGAGCTCTATTGTGCTCTGGCGTCTGCCATCGGTGCCGGAAAGAGTATTCGGGAGATCGTTCGCGAGTTGGAGCGGGATTTTCCGACCGACAAGATCCACGAGGCTTTGAAGCGGTTGATCGATCGCCGCTACGTCGTCCCGACTTCCGATTCCTCCGCCGACATCACCGCCGCCTATTGGTCAAGTCTCGGGCTTGCGCCGGAGGCCGCCGAGAAGACGCTTCAGAACTTTCGGGTTCGCATTCAATCGGTCGACGTGCAAGGGGCGACGGAGCTCGACACCGCATTGAGCGGGTTGGGCGTTCGTGTTGTGAAGCGCCCCGCCGACCTGACTGTCGTGCTGGTGAACGATTATCTGGATGGACGGCTCGCTGAATTGAATCGGCAGCACCTGTCGGACCAAACACCTTGGCTGCTTGTCCAACCCTCCGGCATTTTTCCGCTGGTGGGGCCCATCCTCGAGCCCGGCAAGGGCCCCTGCTGGACCTGTGTGGCGGAGCGGATGAACCGCAACCGGGAGATCAAGGCGTTCCTCGATCGCAAACAGGCCCGTTGCGTCGCGGCTTCGCCTCTCAGCCAGGGCGTGTTCGGTCAGAGTGCCATCCAGCTCGCAGCCGTCGAGATCGCCAAAGCGATCGCCACCGATTTTCGCACCGACTTACGCGATCACATCATCAGCCTCGATCTCATGGGTTCGACCATCGTGCGACATTACGTGGCGAAGCGCCCGCAATGTCCGGCTTGCGGCAGCGAGGAGCTGCGCGACCCGCGCCGCGCACCGGTGCCGATCGAGCTGAGCGGCGGCGGCAAGCTGATCATGAATAGCGGGGGATACCGGGCCGTTTCGTCCACCGCCACGGTCGCGCGCTTCCGCAAGCATGTGAGCGCTCTCACCGGCGTCCTCTCGCGTCTCGAGCGGATCCAAACCGACCTGCCCTTGAACACCAACTATCGCGCCACGCACAATTTCGCGCCCCGCCCCGAATCGGTCGACGAGCTTAAATCCGGACTGAATGGCGGCAGCTTCGGCAAAGGCAGCATTTCCGAGCAGGGCGAAGCCAGCGCGCTGATGGAGGCGATTGAACGCTATTCGGGGATCTTTCAGGGCGACGAGATCAGGGTCAGGCGTCGGTTCACGGAATTTCCGCCGGGCGATGCCATTCCTCCGAACGAATGCCTCCTGTTCAGTAATGCGCAATTCGCCGGTGAGCAGCCGTCGCTGACGGGCCCGGGCGAGGCGCCGACGGCGCTCGATCCATTCGATCGATCCGCGGAGATCGAGTGGTCACCGGCCTGGTCTCTGCGCGATCAGCGTTTCAAATACCTCCCGACCAGCATCCTGTATTTCTTCTACCGGAACGCTGCCGGAAACCTCGGCACCTCGGATTCCAACGGCTGCGCTGCCGGCAACTCGCTCGAGGAAGCGATCGTTCAAGGCTTCCTCGAATTGGTGGAGCGGGATGCGTACGCAATCTGGTGGTACAATCGGCTG